>JASHTO010000035.1 GCA_030040515.1 Terriglobia bacterium | reverse complement strand
GGCGAACTTGCCGTCGGGATTCAGCATCTGCCGCCGCGCCAGGGCTTTTTGCGGAAAACACTCGCCGCCCGGATAGCTGACGCGTTCCACCTTGGGGTGTTTAGCCAGGAATTCGGCCACGCGTTGCGCGGTTTTTTGCATATTGCTCATGCGCGTGGCGAGCGTAGGCAGGCCGTAGACGAGCACGCCCCAGGCGCTGCGTGGTGAGAGCACGCCGCCGAAATCCTTGCGAAAGAGCATCAGCAGGTTGTACCAATCTTTGGCAGCGATCACCGCGCCGCCCATGTCCGTGCCAAAGCCTCCCAGGCCTTTGGTGAGGCTTTCCACCACCATGTCAGCGCCCAGCAGCAGCGGTCGCTGGCAGAAGGGCGTGGCGAAAGTGTTGTCCACGATCACCACCACCTTGTCTTTTTCTTCGCGGCCGGCGTTGGCGCGATCCACCACGCTGCGGATCGCGGCGACGTCAACAAGCTCCATGGTGGGGTTGACGGGCGTTTCGAAATACAGCACGCGCGTCGAGGGCGTAATCGCCACGGCCACGGACTCCGGCTTCAGGAAATCGACGAAGCGCGCGCACATGCCCATGCGCGGCAGCCAGTTGGTCATCAGGCTGTAGGTGCAGCCATAGAGCATGTGGTGGGCCACCACTTCCTGCCCCTTTTGCAGCGCCGCGCCCACCGCTCCACTCACGCCCGCCATGCCGCTGGCGAAGGTTACGCAGATTTCCCCGCCCTCCGCGTACGCCAGATTCTCTTCCAGCATGGAGCGCGTGGGCTCTTCCAGCCGGTCGTAGATGTAAATGGGAATGTGGCCGCTCAGGTGCTCGTCTGCGGAAGCGAATTGCACAAAGCCCCGCGCCCCCCGCCCCAGCGAGCTCAGCCGGAACGCCGTCGAGTGCGAGACGGGCGGCACCACGTGATGGTCGTAGTCCCACTTCTTGCTTTCGTAGTTCCCGTGAATCATGTGGGTGCGCAGCTTGTAATCTTCTTTTTTGCGGAAGCGTTTGAGCTTTTCCATGACGGCCTCCCGTTGCGGACGTTCTCTCTACTATAAATAGCATACTCCCGATTGGTGCCGGAGGGGCGGCAACACGTGGCACGGGCTTCCAGCCCGTGAACATCACGGCCAGGCTGGCCGTGCCACTCTATACCCTGAAATGCAAAGCGGGGAGCCAGCCGTTTGACTGTCTCCCCGCTTCCGGTGTCGGTCGTTTTTGCCGTGGCAGCGTCCGCGGGGCGTTGCCATCGGTGCGCGCCGCAAGAGTGGCGCGGATTTACGACTTACACGTGCGTGCCCGGTGGAGTTACATCTCCGTCGGTCACCATACACTTTCCTTCTACGCCTTTCCAAGTGAAAAAGCAAGCCAAGTCGGTTCTCGGGAACGGTCGGTTTGAAGTCCTGTAGCGGCGGTCTACGACCGCCGTAGGGGCTTGCCATGGTAAGCCCCTACAATTCGACGCTCATAGAGCGCCGCTACATGCCCATTGCGGTCGGTTTGTGGTATCAGGCGCCCCCAAAATTTAAGCTGACCCACCAGCGATTTTTCAGGACTCCCGGCGGTTTAGAAGGCGGGTAGGAACCTACGATGTTATACAAAATAAAGGAGTTGACGCGATAATTTGGCTAGCCTGAGTTCGCGTATGTGTATGATAATAAAAAAGATGATAAATCAAGGTCCACTCCTGGGGAATCAAAAAATGGAGGATGAACCCACGATGTATGTGAAAACTAAAGGTGTTACGCAGCAGAACCCACGATGTTTCTGAATACAAATGCACTTAGCTCAGCAGGCAGGGCGCATGAGGCGGATTGAAGATTACAATTCGAGGCTACGATGTCCGGGTTCGCTGCTGGCGGCCAAAAAAACCAACGGGGAGTCCGTCTATTGGCGAACTCCCCGTCATGTTGGTCGTTGTCGCCGCGGCAGCCTCCGCAGAGCGCCGTTGTCGGCCGCACCGCACTAGCGGTGTGATTTGAACGACGAACGTTTGCTAGCCAGGTGGAGTAGCTTCTCCCTCCGTCAGCATGCCTCATTGATACGCCATACAAAACGAACTGGCAATTGTACGAAAGTACTCGTACCCCTCTCCCTGTGGGAAAGTTGATTTCGAAGTGCCCGGTGAGGCCGCCGGACTCCGAAAGTCAGCGCGCGGACTTCAGCCGAATTTGCCTGGCACGGGAAAGGATGAGGAGTATATTGTGGGCACTATGGGTCGCCCAACCTGCTCATGCACGTGGCAGGTTTTTAGGTGATTTCTCGGGTTTTACAAACTGCCCCAGAGGAGTTATGAATGAGCACAAAACCTGGTTCTGCGTTCTCTTTTTGACGGCATGTGCAGGGCTCTGCGCGCGGGGTGCGCAAAACAAGCCGATGTCAAATTTCGACCGCGCGCTGGAAATGCTCGATAACGTGACCCGGGACGTGCAAAAGCACTATTACGATCCCTCCTTCCACGGCGTCGACTGGAAGGGCAAGGTGCAGGAGGCAAGGGATAAAATCAAACATGAGACCTCACTGAACATGTCCATGGCGCATATTGCCGCGGCGCTTGATTCCCTGAACGACTCGCACACTTTCTTTCTGCCGCCCTCGCGCCCATTCCATCACAGCTACGGCTTTGAAACGGAAATGATTGGCGACCAGTGCTTCATCACCCACGTGCGGCCGGGCAGCGACGCCGAAACCAAGGGGTTGAAGCCGGGGGTTGAAATCCTGAGCTGGGACGGCTATCGTCCGACCCGCCAAAACCTCTGGAAAATGAACTATGGCTACAAAATCCTGCGGCCTCAGCCCGGCGTGCGCCTGACTCTCCGTGATCCGCAGGGTCAGCAGCGCCAGGCGGACGTCGCCGCGCAATTCAAGCAAACCGAACGCGTGAAGGACCTGACAGGAAACGGCATTTGGGACGTGGTCCGCGAAATGGAGAGGGGCGAGCACCAGATGCGCGCCCGCACCGAAAATCTTGGGGATCAAGTCATGATCCTGAAGTTTCCGGAATTTTTCTTCGACCCGGGTACGGTTGACAAGTGGATCAGCGAGGCACGCAAGCATCAGGGGCTCATTGTGGACCTGCGCGGCAACGCGGGCGGATCGGTGGAGACCCTGAAAGAACTGGTCAGCGGCATCTTCGAGGGTGAGGTAAAAATCGCCGACCGGGTGGGGCGCAATGAGTCCAAACCGGAGGTGGCCAAGCCGCTAGGGCATACTTTTACTGGGAAGTTGGTCGTCCTGGTAGATTCCCAGTCCGCTTCCGCCTCAGAGCTTTTTGCCCGCCTCGTGCAATTGCAGAAGCGCGGTGTGGTGATGGGAGATCGATCTACGGGCGCGGTTATGGAAGCGAGGTATTACGATTACCAGATCGGGTTTGACACCGTGGTTTTCTATGGGGTGTCGATCACCGAGGCCGATCTGATCATGAGCGATGGAAAAAGCCTGGAACACGTCGGTGTGGCGCCCGATGAGCTGATTCTTCCTACCCCCGTCGACTTGGCCGCCGGGCGCGACCCCGTCCTCGCCCACGCTGCCGAAACCTTGGGAGTCAAGTTAAGCCCCAAGGCAGCAGGAAAATTGTTTCCCTATGAATGGGCGGAAGAGTAGCAAAGCAGCGCGGGCGTCTCGCCCGCTGTGGCATGAGCATCCTGCCCATGCGCACGGCCAATGCCCGCACCACGCGTGCAAAGTCGGCCCCTTCAGGGCCGCCAATTCTTTCTGCTCTCGCTTCCCTAGGTTCCGCCTACGGCTACTCATGGTCTCCCACTTCGCGGGAGGCTGATACACGGTGCCGCGCGCGATCATTTGTGTGCAGGGGCGAGACGGGTAAGGGGTTTCTTTCCCAGTATTTTCTGCGGGGGCGCTTTAAGGCATCCACAAATTTAAAGCGCCTGGCATTGCCGGAGAATCATTAAATCGAGGTATGAATCATGCTGCCACAGCGTTATCAGATCGAGTTACTCGTACTAGAGCACTTTCATTTATCATATAGCGTATTGGGCGTTAAAAAAGAAGCCTTTGCAATCGGCCATGGAAACTGAGTTCAAGGCGCGCTGGGCGGCCCGCAGCAGTTCCCCTTCGGTGCGCGGCCCGTGGCGGCGGAGGGTCTGTTTGATCTTGCTCCCCATCGGCTCAAGGGGGGTTCAAGTCCGGAGAATAGAGTATTTCCATAAATAATATAGCTTGACAAGCGCGCGTGCTTAGGGCAAGTTGGGGGCATGAGAGCCATACCCATTCCTCTTCGCAAGCGCATTCTGGAACTTTACACGCAGGGCAAGAGCACGCAGGAGATCGCGCGGTTCGCGGGCTTCTGCGTGGCGGCGGTGCGGCGGGTGCGCCAGCAGTTTCGGCAGCGCCGCACACTGGAGCCCCAGACGCATTTGTGTGGACGCAAGACCCTCCTGACCCCGGAGCGGAAACAACGGCTGCGCGAACTGTTAGCGGCGCGGCCCGATGCCACCCTGGCCGAGTTGGGCGCCCGCCTGGACCGCCCTTTCCGCACCTCCACGGTCGATCTCTGGCTGCGGCGGCTGGGCTGGAAGTTTAAAAAAAACTCTGGCCGCCGCCGAACGCGACCGGCCCGACGTGGCGGAAAGAAGGGCCGGATGGCATGAGCAGTTGGCCGCCGAACCTGTGGCCACTCTGGTGCTTGTGGACGAAAGCGGAGTGAATACCCAGATGACTCGCCTGCGGGGCCATGCCCTGGGCGGCCAAAGGCTGCTGGCGCGCGTTCCGCACGGGACCTATCAGACCAGCACGCTGATTTCCGGTGTCCGCCTGGGAGGTCCCTGCGGCCCGGCGACGTGGTGATTCTGGACAACCTGAGCACCCATAAGATCCGAGGCGTGCGCGAAGCCCTCGAAGCGGCCGGTGCGCGGTTATGGTACCTGCCGCCTTATGCGCCGGACTTCAACCCCATCGAGCCCATGTGGAGCAAGATCAAACAAATCCTCCGCCGCCACGCGCCGCGCACCGAAGAGGAACTGCTGCGGGCCGCTAAGAGCGCCTTTGACTCGATTTCAATCCTCGACTGCAAAGGTTTCTTTTTTAGCACCCAATACGCTACATATTAAATGGAAGTACTTTAAGGGTAAATCATCAATCGAGGGAGCTTCCACTGTTCGAAAATGAAAGAAATGTCGGGAACCGAATAGGGTGAGCGATCAACAGATTGAAGCCTCGCTAATGCCTTGAACACGTTGTCGTCTACGAAGTGGCTGACTTCCTGGAGCCGAACACAATCGCCGCTTCATTGCCCTGATGGATCCCCTGATGCCTCAATGGCGTTTGCTCCGCGATCATTTCAGTCGCTTGCCTGTTCGCCGCGAGGAGTGGGCGCATTAAGGCGATTGGCAAACTGGCGGAGCACCAGTCACAGATTCCAGAAAGCAGGAATTCTCTTGCCAGATAAGGCGGACCAGTGTAAATTTGATGGTGTAGTCCGGTGATGGAGCGCCACCTTTTAAGCATCCCAAGAAAAGCGGGATTGATGGCTCCTACCTTTGAAAAGAGGTAGGGGCTATTTCTGTTTTTGGGGCAACGTATGTTTGCCAGGATTGTCTTTAACCTTGTCCAAGTTATCGTGGTGATGCTCTTCGCTCCGCTGCTGGCTGGAACGGTGAGCAGGTTGAAGGAAATCGTGCAATCCAAGCACGGCCCCAGCATCTTCCAACCCTATCGCGACATCTGGAAGTTATTTCACAAGACCGAGTTTATTTCTGAACAAACATCCTGGATATTTCGCTTTACCCCTATCATCGTCTTCGTTACCCCGATATTTGTTGCACTTTTGATTCCAGTGTTGACCAGTTATCCGCTTTTTTTCGCCTTTATGGGTGACATGCTGGGCGGGGGATTCATTTTGGCGCTGGGCGGCTTCTTCGCCACCTTGGCCGCGGTCGACACCGGGAATCCGTACGGTCCAATGGGGGCCAGTCGAACCCGACTGGTGGGCTTTCTTGCCGAACCGGTTTTTATGATCGTCTTCTTCACAGTATCTTTTGTTGCCGGTTCCACAATCCCTTACATTGTCCAACAGCGATGGGTGAATCCCATCTCGAACTTCTTCGAGCCCACTCATATTTTGGTCATGCTCGCGTTCTACATGCTGATCTTGGCAGAGGGAGGGCGGATTCCGGTCGACAATCCTTCCGGCCACTTTGAATTGGCGATGATCGACGAATCAAAAGGACTTGAGTATTCGGGCTCCGGCGCGGCTTTGATGAAGTGGGGCGGGGAAATGAAATTCTTTGTGCTGATCTGCATCTTCCTGAATGTTCTTGTTACGCCTTGGGGTCTTGCCAGAACTATCTCGGTGGGACAACTTGCGCTTGCTATTCCACTAGTTCTTGCGAAGGTATTTCTCTTTGTTCTTACTCTCGTGGCTGTGGAATGCTCTCTGGCAAAGCTACGTCTGTTTCGAATTAGCGAATTCCTGGGGGCAGCCTTCGTCATTTCCGTTGCAGCTATGATTGCCTGGGTGTTTGCGGTGTAGCAGTAAGTGGACGATTGGAGGCCCGGT
>JASHTO010000034.1 GCA_030040515.1 Terriglobia bacterium | reverse complement strand
AACTTGACGGTACACACGCAATCATTACCCACACAAGTCGAGCAATTGGATTTGCAAATTAACCGCCCCAGAGGTTTGGAAGACATTGGATACCTGACCTGCATGACCATGGTGATGGTTGGGAACTGCTCGCAAACGGGGCATTTTGGCGGGCCGTTGGCCTACACCCCCTACAACGTGGCGGCGCATCTGGCGGGTCCCGAGCTGGGCGGACTGCGCTTCGACTATCGCCGGCCCAAGCATCCTTTTACGGACAAGTTTCTGCTGGCGGGCGGGCACAACATCCCGACCGGCTACGCGCTCTGGATGATCATGGGCCAGGCTATGGAGCGGAAATTCAAGGCCACGGGTGACAAGCGCTATTACGTCGACCCGAACGTGGCCATGCTGCCCATCGACGCGCTGGGATTCCGACGAGGGGCGGGCGCGCTGAAGCACTTGCTTCAGGATCACGGCTTGGCCGATCTTCCTTTGTTCGCCCAGGCCAAGGTTCGAGGCATCCGGGCGCTGGCGGGCCATTCGGAAAGCACCGACGTGACCAACGACGTGAATGGCGGCCCATCGGGAATTGGTATCGCCACGGCCGCGGGCAAAGCGGCCTTCTGGAATATCGTGGGCGGGCCCCAGTCCTTGAAAGTGATCGCGCTGGAGGGTGAGTTTGCTCTCACCGAGGGGCATGCGCAGGAGCTGAAGACGCAGGCGCTGGCGCTGCAAGTGGGCAAGCGTTTGCGGATACTGCTGTCCGACAACAATGCGGGCATTGACGACGTGCTTCTGGGCGGCGTGGTCGACCGCAAGTTTGACGCCTACAAGCTCGTTGACCAGTGGACCTCCTACGGCTGGAACGTGATGACGCTGCCGAATGGCAACGACTACGGCCAGGTTCTCTCCGCGCTCAAGACCATGGAGGGTTGGGACGAAACCGACCGCCGCCCCATCATCGTCGCGGGCAAAACCACCAAGGGCTACTGGCCGGGCGCCGTGGACGGCAAGATTCCGGGCTACGGCGACCAGGTGGTGAGCTACGCGAGCCACCCGTACTCGCAGAAAATGAACTCCGACTACTTTGTGGCGCTGGCCGGCACCTTCGAGAAGCACTACGGCGTGAAGTTCGAGGGCATTCGCCAGGGGCCGGTCACCGATCCGCGCGAGCGGCTGATCCAGTTCAAGACCAACATCGACGTGGTGATGTCGGTGCTCGACAAGAACGGCCTTGGCGACTGGCTGGCTGACCGGCTTGTGGAGATTGGCGACACTTTGCCGAGCGAAATGCCATCGCATTTCGACATCCATCGCGATCCCTTCCTGGATGAGCGCCTGCGCGTGGCGAACCTTCCGGAGGAGCCGCAAAAGGTGACGGCGAAGAATCCGCTTTCGGGTGCTGAAAAGCAGGTGACGGTCACTCTCTTTCGCAAGCCGGGCGAGGTGGCCGGGACGCGCCGCGCCATCTCCGAATTCATCAAGTGGATGAACTACGTCACCGGCAACCGCTTCTTCACCATCGCCGCCGACCTTTCCGAGTCGATTAACATGGAGCACGGCAGCCTGTGGGGCCACTACAATCCCGAGACCAACCCCATGGGCACGCGGCTGAAGGCGGCGATTCAGGAGGCGGGCAACGTCTCAACCGCCATCGGACTGGTCAGCCAGAGCGCCAGCCTTGATCCCGCCAAGTTCGCGGGCGTGTGGGCGATGAGCGGCACTTACGGAGCCTTCACGCCGCTCATGTACACTCCGGCGCGCGTGTGGAGCCAGCAGAATCAGGACAGCCGCTTCCGCATGGGAGTGCTGCACATCCTCGCCGCGCATTCCGGTCCCGAGACGGCGGCCGACGCGCGCACGCACTTCGGCATCTTCTCCACGCAAGTGTGGAAGCTCTTCCCGCGCGGCGAAACCATTCACCTGAACTTCTGGGATTACAACGACGTGGCGCCGGGCTACTTCGCCGCCGCGGAGATTGCCGCTCGCGAGCCAAAAGTCGGCATCATCTCGATTGAAGTCGCGCGGCCGGATTTCAAGGTCGCCGACCGCAGCAAGTTCGCCGATCCCGACATCAAGGCTGCGGCCAAAGGGCTCTACGTGATTCGCGACTTCGCGCCCGGCAAGCCGCGCGCCGGATACGTTCTGGCCCAGGGTTGTAGCTCGACGGTCAATCTGGTCAGCCTGCTGCCGCGAATCGAAGAAGCAGGAATCAACGTCAAGATCATCGCCGCCGTCAGTGAGGAGCTGTTCGACCGCCAGTCGGAAGAATATCGGCTGTCCGTGTTGCCGCCGGGAGCGCAAAGCGACCTGATGGTGGTGAGCACCGGAACTCGCCGCGTATGGCCCATTCGCAATCTCGGCCCGCTGACCGACGAGTACTCACTGACTTCGGACTGGGACAATCAATGGCTGACCGGCGGCCTGGAACCCGACGTCATCGCCGAAGCGCACCTTGACCCCGAATCGATTTTCGCCGGAATCCAGCGCTTCGCCCACGACCGCGACGCCCGCCTGGGACGCCAGCGGGAGATGCTTGCGGCATCGCGCGAAGGGTAGGGGCCTTCAGGTAAAGCTGCTGCAACTCACCGGCGGCGCCTTTCCCTTTCTTTCCGAAACAGGCGCGCATCGTACCGTAGTGGCTCAATCCCCAGAATTACCATCTTCCTGAAGTCTGCGTGGAGTGGGTTGATCAGATAGTTGACCTCCTCCGGCGCAAGTACCGACGGCACGATTAACGCGCAGGACTTCCCCATTCGCGCAAACTCGTCGCCCAACCGCGCAAGCTCCGGCGGAGCTGCCGGCTCGCGCCAGTTGCGAGGCAGGCTGTCCCTGGTGACTCGCTCCCACGCGACTGCCTCGGGAACCTCCGCTGTGGCCAGCACCAAATCGGCCGGCGAATCGTCCTCATCCAGGTGAACGAAGAACTCCAGCATGGCCAGGGATTGATGCTCGGAGGTGTAACTCAGTCGGGTTCCGGGGCTTGACCAGCGTCCGCCGAAGCGGTACGCGCCCTCTCCGTCAAAGGGATCCCGCGCGTAGGCCTTGCGCAGCACGCGATAGACCCGGGTCAACTGATTCCACCGTAGGCAATGCGGCCCAGGATGTTCTCAACAGTTCGCGCCCCCAGTTCCGTGTCAAGCGCATCTACCGGAGCAACT
>JASHTO010000406.1 GCA_030040515.1 Terriglobia bacterium | reverse complement strand
TCACAGCCTGCGCGTGAATGGCCGGAGGCATTTCGCCAACATCAGGGACCCGCAGATTCCCGCGGCACTCGCCGCGAGCATCGCGGGCATTGTCTCGCTCAGCGACTTCCCGCCGCAGAGAATGCTTGCGCCGCGCTCGAATTACACGGCGGGCGGCGATTCCTATCCGGTGGTCCCCGCGGATTTGTGGACCATTTACAATTTCAATCCAATATTTGCGGCGGGCTACTCCGGCCAGGGCCAGGCGATTGTGGTGATCGAGGATACGGACCTCTACTCCGCCCAGGACTGGACGAATTTTCGCAACGTGCTCGGCCTTTCCGCTGGTTACCCCGCGGGGGCGCTTAGCGAAATCCACCCCGCGAGCTACCCGGCGAACAATTGCACGGACCCGGGCGTGAACGCGGACGACCTGGAAGCCGCGGTGGACGCCGAATGGGCCAGCGCCGGAGCGCCGAATGCGACGATTGAGCTGGCCTCGTGCAGCAACATCGCGGTTTGGGGCGGCTTTGTGGCTCTCCAGAACCTGCTGAATCAGTCCGGCGCGCCGCCCGCCGTCGTCAGCATCAGCTACGGCGAGTCGGAGTCGCTGTTGGGCGCGGCCTACAATGCCTACATCAACTCCCTGTATCAGCAGGCCGCGGCGGAGGGCGTTTCCGTCTTCGTATCCTCGGGCGATGAAGGCGCAGCCGCGTCTGATTACGACGCTCCCTTCGCCCAGGGGGGAATCAACGTCAGCGGGCTCACCTCCACGCCCTACAACGTCTCGGTGGGCGGCACCGACTTTGCGGACACTTACCAGCGCACCAACTCCACCTACTGGAATTCCAGCAACGCCGCCAATTACGGCTCCGCGCTGTCGTACATCCCGGAAATCCCCTGGAACGATTCCTGTGCCAGCGTGCTGCGCGCCGATTTCATGGGTCTCTTGCCTACATATGGAGCCAATTCGCTGTGCGACAAGATTAACCCCAACACCCTCGCGGCCGGTGGCGGACCGAGCGGCTGCGCCACCGGAGCGCCCGACGCCTACGGAATCGGCGGCGGCACCTGCGCCGGATACGCCAAGCCCTGGTGGCAGACGCCTCTTACCGGGAATCCCGCCGACGGCGTTCGCGACATTCCTGACCTCGCGCTCTTCGCCTCCAACAACTCCTGGGGACACGCTTATGTGGTCTGCTATTCCGACCCGAGTTACGGTGGAACGGATTGCAGTGGCGCGCCCGCCACGTGGTTCAGCGCGGGCGGAACGTCATTTGCCGCCCCCATCATGGCGGCGATTCAATCACTGATAAATCAGGCTTCGGGCAGCCGCTGGGGGAATCCCGATCCTGCGTATTATTCGCTCGCCGCCACGCAATTCGAGGCGAGCGGCGCGGCGTGCAATTCCGCACTCGGCAGGAGTGTGGGCGCGAATTGCATCTTTCACGACGTTAACCCGATTCCGCTGCTCTATACCGGAACGGGCACCGGCGGCGACATCGACGTCCCCTGCGTGGGAGTGAATTGCCGTTTGCCGGCGGGAAGTTATGGCGCGCTCTCGACTGCGCCCCAGTCTTTGAACGTGGTTGAGGTGACCAGTCCGGGAAGCGGCTACACCAGTGCGCCTGCGTGCTCGCTGAGCGGGGGCGGGGGAACGGGTGCGGCGTGTGCGACCAAACTAACTGGCCAGGTTGGTTCACTCGCCCTCACGAATCCCGGCTCAGGTTATATTCCCGCGGGCACAACCTGCACACTCGCTGGGGGCGGCGGCACAGGCGCCGCGTGCGTCGCCAGCATTTACGAAACGGGACAAATCGCCGGAGTGATTTTGACGAATCCCGGGAGCGGTTACACGAGCGCGCCCGCCTGCACAATCAGTGGCGGCGGCACGGGCGCCACCTGTGCAGCTACGGAGCAGTTGGGCTTGCTGGTGAGTCTGACCGCAGGCGGCAGCGGCTACACCACGATGCCCCACTGCGTCTTGAGCGGTGGAGACGGCACGGGCGCCACCTGCGCGGCGCTGGCGATCAACTCCAGCAGCGCTTACTCCCCGGCCTTCACCGCCGCGCCCCAATGGGATTTCGCCACCGGCCTCGGTTCGGTGAATGTGGCGAACTTGGCGGCGGCTTTTCTTTCGAGCTCCGCAATGGTCTCGCCGATGAGTCTGGCCTTCCAACCGCAAATTCCCGGAACCACCAGCGTCTCTCAATCGATCACGGTCACGAACACGGGGACCGTGGCTTTTACTCTGCTGGCCGTGACCGTGGGCGGCGCGAATCCCGGCGACTTCGCCAAAAGTTCCGACACTTGTACCGGAGCGGCGCTCAGCCCGCGGAGTTCGTGTACGGTCAGCGTGTCGTTTACGCCCACGGTGGTGGGGAATCGCACTGCGTCGCTGAATTTCTCGGGGCTCGCCCCGCAAGGCTCGCAGAGCGTGGCATTGAGCGGCGTGGGAATCGGCGCGGGCGCGGTTCTCTCGCCGGACTCGGTATCCTTCGCCGACCAAATCGTCGGGGAGAGCGCCACGCAAACCATTAATCTCACCAATCCGGGCAACGTGCCGCTCACACTCGGCGGCATGGCAATTTCAGGGAGCAATGATTTTGGCGAAACCAACACCTGCGGCGCGATTCTGGCCGCGGGATCCACCTGCTCGATCACCGTGACCTTTGCGCCTTCCGCGCCGGGAAGCGCCACTGCGGCCATCACCGTTACGGGCATCGGACTGAACGAACCCCAGACGGTTGCGCTGGTGGGGACGGGAGCGATTCCCGTACCCTTCGTCAATCCAACGCTCACACCCGCAAGCGCCGCGCCCGGGGGCGAGGCCTTCACGCTCAGGGTCACGGGCACGGGCTTCGCGCGGGGCGCTGCGGTGGATTGGAACGGCACGGCGCTGGCCACCACTTACCTCAGCAGCGAAGAAGTGGCGGCAGCGGTTCCTGCCCATGCCATCGCCGCGCCCGGAACGGCGCGCGTGGGCGTAGCGAATCCCGGCGCGGAGGGGAATTCCAATCTCGTGCCGTTTTCCGTGTCGCCTCCCGCGCCCACGGCAGTTTTTGCGCTCGCAACTGGCTCGCCCATCGCGGTGGGTACATTCCCGCTGCCCATGGTGGCGGGGGATTTTAATGGCGACGGCAAAGATGACATCGCCATCCTCAACGAAACCAGTCAGAGCGTGACACTTCTGCTGGGCCAGGGTGACGGCACGTTCGTGCCCGCTGCCGGGTCGCCCGCGACTGGCATGAATCCTTCCGCAATCGCCGCGGGCGACTTCAATGGCGATGGGAAGCTGGACCTGGCGATTACAAATCTGGGGACTGGCAATTTGACGATTCTGCTGGGGAACGGCGACGGCACATTCCGAGCCGCTGCGTCGCCCGCGACAGCCGCCCAGCCCGTAGCCATCGCCACGGGCGACTTCAATGGCGACGGCAAACTGGACCTGGCGGTGGTGAACCAGGGCAGTTACAACGTGACGATTCTGCTCGGCAACGGTGATGGCACGTTTTCGGCGACTTCTGCGTCTCCGGGCACGGGCGCTATGCCGGAAGGCATTGCCGCCGGCGATTTCAATGGCGACGGCAAACTCGACTTGGCCGTAACCAACTCCGGCGACAGCAGCGTCTCGATTCTGCTGGGTCATGGCGATGGAACGTTTGCCTCCGCCGCCGCACCCGCCACGGGGCCCAGCCCTTACGCCATCGCCACCGCCGATTTCAACGACGACGGCAAACTCGACCTCGCCGTGGCGAATCAGGGCAATTGCGGCGTGACCCTTCTACTCGGAAACGGCGATGGCACGTTTACGCCTGCCGCACCGTCCGCGGTTCCTCCGGGAATTTCGAATTACTCAATCGCCGTTGCGGATTTCAACGCTGACGGCAAGCCGGACCTGGCCGTGGCCAACAACGGCAGCGGCCAAGCCACGATTTTGCTGGGGAATGGTGATGGAACCTTCGCGCCCACGGGCTCGCCGCCGGTCACGGGAGCCGATCCCTGGGGCGTGGCGGTGGGTGACTTCAATGGCGACGGCAGAATGGACTTCGTGACCGCCAACTCGGAATCCAACAGCGTGTCCGTGATGCTGCAATCGCCGCAGGGGCCGGCGGCCGCCGTCTCGCCCGGCAGCCTGACTTTCTCCAGTCAGAGTGCGGGAACCGCGAGCGCCGCGCAAGCCATTACGCTTTCGAATCCGGGCACAGCCGCGCTCACCGTGGCCGCGATTACAGCAAGCGGCAATTTTTCCCAGACCAACAACTGCCAGCGCAGCGTGCCGGCCGGCGGCTCCTGCACGATCCTTGTGACTTTCACGCCCAGCGCCACCGGCGCGCTCTCCGGCACGCTGACCATCACCGACAACACGGATGGCCTTACAGGCAGTACGCAAACCATGACCCTGGCGGGAACAGGAACCGCGCCCCTAACTGCCAGCCCCGCGCCGGTGGTCGATCCGCCATCACCCGCAGGCGTCCTTCCCCTGCAATCAGGACATTAAAGAGGCTAGGGAAATGCCGGCGACCGGCGAAAGTGCCCCGGGATGTTTCTTCTTTTTCTTTTTCTTCTTGTGCTCCAGTTGCTGGTGCTCCGCCGGGGTTGTGCTGGTCGGTTGGGCTAAAATGGGTGCGGCAAAGGAGAGAACGAAAACGAGCGCGAACAAAAGAGAAAGCAGCTTTTTCATCGGCTCATTAACCTCGCAGGGGAGTACGGCGTTCTTGTCTTTAAGCTTGAATTCTACCATACCAACTCCGGATTCCAACCGGCTTTGGATACCATCTGGTGTCTTAGCAGGGGCGAGGCGGCAAAGGTGTGAAAAAATCTACAAAAAAAGCATCTCACGCAAAGACGCCAAGGCGCAAAGCATCGCCAAACAAAGGATGTGTGTGTGCCTTGCGTGACTTTGCGTCTTGGCGCCTTTGCGTGAGATTGTTTATTTCTTCACACCTTCGCCGCCTCGCCCCTACAATTCGACGCTTGCAGAGCGCCGACCGGCGGTCATAGACCGCCGCTACAGCCAAATATGCAAACACTTATGTCGTTCCGTATAGATACTACCCGGCTTTGGGCACAAGGGGATTATCCAGAGTTCCTCTTAAGAAGGTGCAGGAGAAGGGTCAAATAGCGTTTGGCATTGCTGGTAATCAGGAAGTGCTCGCGGACATGTTCATGGCCCTGCTGCCCGAGTTTTGCGGCCAACGCCGGGTTGGAGAGCAGGAAGCGCACCTGATAAGCCGTCCCTTCCACGGAGTGAGCCAGCAGACCGGTATGCTTGTGGATGACCTGCAAAGGAATTCCTCCCACGGCCGACGCCACCACGGGTTTCTTCTTCCACAGAGCCTCCGCCACGGTCAGTCCAAATCCTTCGCGCAGACTTTTTTGGATGACCAGCGTGGAGCCCTGCTGCAAGGCGTTGATCTCCGTCGGACTCCAGGGCGGCAGGTCGAGGATGTGAATGTCGGGGTCGTTTTTGGCGGCTTCCATGACCTCCGCCAAAACCGTTTCGCCCTCGGGATCATCGTCCGCTTTCCCTCCCGCTAGCACCAGTTGGCAATCGAAGTAGCGTTTGACGATTCGATACGCGTGGATCACTCCCACGGGATCTTTCAACCGGTCGAAGCGGGAAATTTGCGTGAGGACCGGGCGGCGCGCGTCGATTCCGTAACGGTTCAGGACTTGGCGCACGACCTCGGGTTCGAGCTCGCGGTTTTTTTCCGAGAGCGGGTCGATGGAGGGGAAAAAAAGGTACTGGGGAATGGGCAGCCGCTTGGTGAACTCCGGCGATGAAAAAATGGCGCCGTCGTATTTGCACACCCAGGGTTCCAGAAATTTCCACACGGTGGGGTTCGGCTGGGAAAGATCGATATGGCAACGCCAAATCCAGTGGCCGGAATGGTTGTTTCGTCCTTTGATCAGCGCAACGGGCTGCGGGTCATGAATCAGCGTAAACTCGCAGTCCAGGCGCAGGCGGGAAAGATTCTGTTCGGTGGTGGCCAGAAACGCGTCGAAACTTTCCGCTGGCAGAGGATACGGGCCGCCGTGCAAAGCATTGTGGAAAGCCTTGGTGATGGCGAAGAAGTCGTTTCCGCCGGTGATGATGTCCCAGCGGATGGCCAGTCCCAATTCCTGAAGGATGGGAACCAGGCGATTGAGGATTTCCGCCACGCCTCCACCCAGCGCGGTGGAGTTCACCATCTGCACCGTGCGTCCGCGCAGCGTCGAGGCAAGGGCGCGCAACTCGGCCACTTCCGCAGCACCAATGATCGGGGAGTAGTCATCCAGGCGGGCAAGCGGTTGGGCGGTGGCCTCAGTCGTCACGAGTTTAGTTCCGGTTGAATTAGATGCGTGAGCAGAGCCTGCAAGCTGTCCAGGGTGTTGGTATAAATATCGACGTGGTTGATGCGCGTGGCCAGGGCTGCGAGCCCTAGGGACTGCTCCAGCCACTGGGAAAAGTCGTTGGTGCGCAGGTGCAGGCGCAGGCGCGAGGCGATGAAGTGGTAATAGAGCGAGGCGTGGCTGAGTTTGGCCAGGCCCTCGCCGAACTGCCTGAGGTCCCACGCCTGGATTCCCAGCGGAGTGGTAACCTCCACCGCCTCGCAAAAGGGAAAATCCTCAAGGGCCTGCTGCGCGGCGAAGGATTTGTTCGCTTCACAGTAATCCCTGACAATCCGGCGAAGATCCGTGCGCAGCTCCGCGAGCGAGGTGTAGTCCCGAATGTCGAGGTTGGCAAGCTGCTCGGCGAGCCCGGCGCGGTTGCAGGCGGTGAGAATCCATTGCGCGAAGTCGTTCGAAAAGCCCTCGGTGAGGAAGTGATGGCGGCTGAGGCTTTGAAAGGTGTGAAAGAAAATGGAAGAGTCGCTGCACTTCTCCAAGCCATCGGCCAATTCCTCCAGAGTGGTGGCGCGCACGTCCAGAATGCGCACCAGATAGGACGCAGTTTGGAATTGGAAGGGATGCTCAGCTTTCTGCACTCTTGGTCACCTCGATCGCCGTCCGGGCGTGGTCAAGATACCTCCACGTGCGTGTCGAGCCGGATTTCGCAGAGCTGCGTCACCAGCTCCGCGGCCCAGCGATAAATGTTGAAATCCTTCACCACCTGCCGCATGCGGCGCATCCGGTCGTCGCGCTCGGCGTGGTCCATCACCAGAGCGGTGTGGATGGCGTCGGCCAACTGCTCCACGTCGTAGGGATTGACGATCAGCGCGTCGCGCAGCTCGCGGCAGGCGCCGGTGAAACGGCTCAGAATCAGCACTCCCTGATTGTCTTCGTGCGCCGCCACGTATTCTTTGGCCACCAGATTCATTCCGTCGTGCAGCGAGGTGACCAGGCAGAGGTCCGCGGCCTGGTAATAGCGGCGCAACTCCTGATGGCTGTGGTGCCGGTTCAGGTAGACGATGGGCTTCCACTTGCTTGTCTGGAAACGCCAGTTGATGCGCTCGGCTTCCGACTCCACCTCGCCCAGCAGATCGTGATAGCGTTTGATGTGCGTGCGGCTGGGCTCGCCGATTTGCACGAAGGTGAATTGCCCCAGAAACACGGGATACTTCTCGAAAAAGCGCTCCAGCCCCTGGAACCTTTCCAGGATTCCCTTGGTGTAGTCCACTCGATCCACGCCCACGCCCATGAAGGTGGTTTCCACGCCGTGCTCCTTCATCAAAGTGGCGCGATCGAGATAGGGTGAGGCGCCCGACCGCTCCGGAGTTCCCGCCTCGGGATAAGCGACGCTGATCGGGAACGGCCGCACCTGGGTAATGTGCCCGCTGCGTTCCACGCTAAATCGTTCCCAGTTCACGCGGGACTCGATGACGCGATCCACGGTCTCGAGAAAATTATTGCAATGGGACTGTACGTGGAAGCCCACCAGGTCCGCGCCCAGCAGCCCTTTTAGAATTTCGGCCTGCCACGGGCAAATGGCAAAGGCCTCCGGATTCGGCCAGGGAATGTGCCAGAAGATGGCGACGCGCGCGCCCGGCAGGCGCTCTTTCACCAGTTGCGGCAGGAGCGCGAAGTGATAGTCCTGAACCAGGACGCCCGGCTCCTCCATCCCCTGCATCTCTTTCAGCAGGGCGTCGGCGAATTTCTGATTCACCGACTGGTAACACTCCCAATCCTTGGAGCGAAAAATCGGACGGGTGTGCGCGATATGGCAGAGCGGCCAGAGGCCCTCATTGGCGAATCCGAAATAGTAGCCCTCCTCTTCCTCCTTGGTCAGCCAGAGGCGCTTCAGGGTGTATTGCGGATCGTCAGGAGGAACCTGAAGGCAGTCGTTCTCGTCCACGGCCAGGCGGTCCGCGTCGCCCGAGCCGTGCGCCAGCCAGATGCCCTGGCAGGTTCGCAGGATGGGCTCGACCGCCGTCACCAGTCCGCTCGCCGGAACGGTGACTTCCACATTCTTGCCCTTGAACGAGTGAATATAAGGCTCACGATTGGAGACCACGAAGAACGGCCGATCGCCGAGCTTGCTGCGCACGTGGACGCGCAGCCGTTCCGGGGTCCAGCGCGCCTCGGCGGTTTCACGCAGACGCGCTTCTTCCTGCGCCGCCGCGCGCGCATAGGTCAGGCTGCGGGCCAGGTGCGTCACTTCCTGTGCCAGAGGCTGGAACAAATCCTTTTCGTCCAGGCCGTGCCGTCCCGCGGCGCCCCGGCCCGCGCGCAGCTCCTTCATCCATTTGGTCGTCCGGGCGATGGGCCCGAGAATGCTCAATTGAATGATCAGCAGGGTGACGAGGGCGATGAAAACCGCTTGCGCCAGCGTGCTCAGAAATGTACGCCACCAAAGCTGCAGAGTCTGCGCCTTGATGTAGCTCGCATCGTGGATGATGACCAGCGCACCGGCTTCCTGCGCCTCATCGTGAACCGGGGTGACGTAAAAGTGAAGGAACTTTTCATTCAGAGTTTTGAATTCGGCTTTGCGCGAGTCACTTGAAATCGATTGAAGGATGACGGGGAGTTCCGTGCTGACATAATCCTCCAGACCGGGAGTTGCCGCCAGCCGTTCACCCCCCTTATCGAATACGGCGATGCCCATTAGGGGTTCACGCTTGCCAAATTCACCGGCAAGTTCCTGAAGGCGCCGGTGCGACCGGTACTCCAGCAGATTGGCTACTTTGCTTTCCAGGCTGTCGCCGAAGATGGCGGCGCGGCTTTCCAGCTCCTTTTGCAGCGACCGCTTCTCCGCCCTCCCTTGAAATACCGCGAAAAGCAGGGAGAGAAGCGTCACTCCCAGAATCAGTGAGAAAATCAGACGAAAACTCATCCGCATGGTTTGGCCCGTTAATTCCGTTCCGGTTAGATTTCTCGAAATGATGCTTGCTTCAGTTTCGGCCCGGGTCGAAGATGGACTGACTTTTTTCGCCTCAGGCCCATGAGTGGGTGCTTTTGCGCATGCCTCTCAGAAGTTCAACACCCCACCGCTCTCCTCTTTGCAATTTATCGTCAAAAATCGCCGCCCTGACAGTCTGCTAGCGGATTCAATTAGTTACACAGTCGAGGGATTCGTCGCCTTGGAAAAATCGTCCAGGCAGGGAAATTTTTTCCTGATTGCTCCTATGAGCCGAAGCGCAAAATTTGTTCCGCCGGGCTTCCCCCGTGGAGAGGAACTTCAGGTTTGTGAAACTCCCCTTGGTTTGATTCCTCGGAAGGTGGTGAAAGTTGCAATAAATCGCCGTTAGGCGGGCGCGCAAATTCGCGGACTCGCCCTCTCCGCGACACAAACGTTTATTTTCTTCTCGCGCTGCGAAGATTCTTCGATTGACCGGAACCCGCTTCAGAAACCCTGGCGCGCCGTGCTGTGGACAAGTCCAAAAGTGCTCGGTCCTGGAAGTTCTTACACTTCGGGTGAGGGATTTCAGCACTCGCTTGTAACAGCTAAGTGGTACGAGGCAATGCGCTTAGCAGAAACCTGCGGGAACGGAATCCAACCTGCGAGTAACGTGGGGTGCGGGGTTGGGACCGTGGGGGGAGAGGCATGTTGAGCAAGGCTGGAATGAAGAAGGAGAGGTGGAAATGAAAAAAATTGCACTGGTTGTTGTGGTTCTCGCGCTCTGCGCACCCGCATTGGCAGAGGAACCCCAGCTTGAAAAGGCCACCGACGTAATTAATGAAATCATGCAGACCCCTGACAAAGGGATACCCCACGATTTGTTGGACCGCGCCGTCTGCGTGGGTGTGGTTCCCTCGGAATTGAAAGGCGCATTCATGTTCGGAGGATCCTTCGGCCGCGGGGTCCTGGTGTGCCGCACGCATGGTAATGGACCCTGGGGCGCGCCCTCACTGTTCACCATCGGCGGAGGCAGCTTCGGATTTCAGATTGGAGCCAAGGCCACGGACGTGGTTTTTATCGTCATGAACCCGGAGGGGGCACGCAAGCTTGTCCAGGACAGCGTGAAATTGGGAGGGGAAGCCTCCGTAGCGGCAGGACCCGTGGGCCGCACGGCGGAAGGTGCGACGGACGCGCAACTGCATGCCGAGATTCTGAGCTACTCGCGCACGCGGGGGGTGTTTGCCGGGCTGTCACTCGAGGGAGCCGTGGTGAAGCAGGATAAGAACGCGAACGAGTTGCTTTACGGTAGAAGGCTCACCGCCCGGGAAATCCTGATCCAGGGAGAAGTGGGCGTTCCCGCCCAGGCCCGGGATTTGGATGCCACACTGACTAAATATTCCAACCGCGGCGGCCAATCGTTCCAGCGCGTTTAATCCCGAGGAAACTTTCGGCTGGCAATCACTCCGTATGGGGAATCGCGTTTCGGGCCGCGGCCAGACGGCCGAGGCTAGCGGGTGGAGGAGCTGCCCTGGGGTGGGCTCTCCTTCCATCTTCCAGCCCGGCCGTCCGCGCGCGGCCCGGACGAGTTTACCGGGCGGGGCGTCGAGACGTAGCTACTCACAGCTACAGCCGTAGGCAAACCTCCGGCGTAGCGGGGGGGGAGCCCCTCGTGGACGCAAGTCTTCGTGCAATTCCCCAGGCTCAGCTACTAATACAACTTGGGAGATGACGAGTCTTGGCGCATCGTAATAGTGAAAGGATCATGGATCACGCCGCTGCCGCCTTGCACTTTTTCCACCGCCGCGTCCGAAAGCTCACCCTCCGCCTGCGGCGTAACCCCTTTCTGGTTCTGAGTTCCACTAATCGTATTGTCCTTTTCTTCTGCCATGGTTTTCTCCTCCTTTGGAGATAAAGCACGATCAATTTAAAGCAGCAAAAGGTTGTTGCTGGCGACTTA
>JASHTO010000405.1 GCA_030040515.1 Terriglobia bacterium | reverse complement strand
GCCGTCGTTGTACACGCCGGTTGCGGTGAATTGCTGCGTGCCGCCCGCGGCAATCGACGCATTCACTGGCGACACCACAATCGACACCAGCCCGATGGCGCTGCCGGCGCTGCTCAACGGGTTCAGGCTGGTGGGCAGAAGTCCGCTGCCCGTGCTGGCGCCGGGCCTAGTTGGCCGTCGCGCCGAGTCTTTGGCCGGCGTGCCCACTTCCGGGGCGCTTCCGCCGTTCTGTGAATTTGGCGTCGCGACGCCGATGGCAAGGTTCCCGTCCACCCCCGCCAGGCCGGTCAAAGCAATGCCGTTACCGGTTAAAGCGAGAGTTTGCGGCGCTTCGTGCGCGCTGTCGGTGATGGTGAGGGTTGCAGTCCTCAAGCCTGCGGCCGTGGGAGTAAACGTCACCGTGATCGTGCAGCTCTTTCCCGCCTCCAGCCGGGCGGGGCTGAGCGGGCAATCGCCTCCCGCAGCAAAATCGCCCGCAGCCGTTCCGCTAATGGCAATGGCCTTGATGGTCAGCGGCGGCTGCTCGTGGTTCTTGAGGGTGGCGCTCATCGTCACGCCGGGTTGGTTCAACGCCTGGCCGCCGAATGAAAGTGTGGAAGCAAAGAGCGGCGACTGGGCAAACACCGGGGAGCCGGCGGCGAACACAAGGAGCAGGATGGCGCCTGCGCTCAGGATGCGCTGGGCTTCATGTCTGCGCCTGTAACGGAAGTCACAAAATTGGCGGAAGGATGGGGAAAGGTCTCTGTGATTGATCACGGCGGCACCTCACAAATACCCTGCACTTAAACGCGGTCCTGCGCCGAAGGGGTCTGTACCGTTACCAAGTGGATGCAAAAGCCTGACAATGGGCCGGGGGAATTTTCGTCGGAAACGAAGGCAGAGTAGACTAGCGAGGGCTGGGGTGTCAAGACGAAAGTAAAATGCTTATCTGTAGCAGCGGTCTCCGACCGCCGTAGGGGTTTGTCGTGGCAGGCCCCTATGATTCGAGACGCATAGGGCGCTGCTGCTACCCATTGCGACAAGGTAGTCCGCACGAGGCCAGCCCCAAATTTCAAACTAAGACGCTACCGCTTAAGAGAACAGCTTCACCAGCGGCGCGCCCTTCACCAGCTCCCGGGGCTGGCCGAGGTCGTTCAGCACCATCTGGCCCGGGTCGATTCCCAGCGCATAGTAGATGGTGGCCAGCAGCTCCGTGGGGTGGACGGGATTTTCCTTGGGCGATGATCCGGTCTCGTCCGACTTGCCGTAAAGCTGCGCGGCGGGTTTCGGATCATCGGCTGCGGTCGCCAATGCTCCAAGGATGAGGACTGCTGTGGCGATGCTTAGCACGCACCATCGCCCCGTATGAAAACCCCTGTGGTTCGGTTGTCTCATGGGTTCCTCAGTCGCCAAGAGTATCATTCCTTCGATCTTTTAGAATCTCTGAGCATCAGCACGTAGGGGCGGCCCTCGCCCTGCGGCCCAAAGCCTTCGGGCGACGGGTCGTGGCCGCTCCCGCCCAGTCGGGACAACCACAAGGGTTGCCCCTACGATTGCATTCCTCACGGGCTGGAAGCCCGTGCCACAGCGCGTTATGGATGCGACACCACACTGCTCAGCGCAACCTTTTCACTACCGATGGTCATGTGCATCGTCACCGGCGGAAATTTGTACTCCTGCTTGTCCGTGCGCCCCGGAATCGCCGCTGAAGAAACCAAGTGCACATCAAATTCGCCATCCGGCGCCCCGGGATTCGCTTCGCAGGAAAGCCGGAATTCCGACTTCCCGTCGGGCAATTCCACCGGTGAGCAGGTCACCTTGTCGGGCAGATCGCCCACGCTGAGCTTCACGGTTCCTTTGAACTCCGGCTCGCGGCGCACGACGCCCGCCAGCTCCACCTTGCCGCCGCTCCTGAGCGAAAGGCGCGCGGTTTTCAGCTCCACGATGTACGCACCCACCAGATTCATGCTTACCGCCGGCGCGACGGTTACCTTCTGCTCGCCATTCAACATCACGGTGGCCAGCGCGACCAGGTCAAAATGCCCGAGCGGCGTTTCCGTGGAGGAGGTCCACAGGAACGTGCCTTCCGATACGTCTTTGCGAAACTCGGCGCGATTCTTGATGGAGGCATCTTTCACCGGAATATCGGGAATCTCGATCTTCTTCGTGACAATCGTGGGGTCCGTCTTGAGCAATTTGAACGGAATCGGAAAGTCCATTCCCTGCACGGCGCGAGCCTCGCGCACCGCCACGGTGAGCGTCACGGGCAGCGTCTCACCCACCGCCGCGGGCAGGGAAGTGATCAAATCGGCGCCGTCGGTCAACCCCTTGCCCTTCAGGGTGAGCGTGAAGGGCTTGCCGCGCTGGCCGCCGCGCGGTTGGATGTCGTCGAGCACCGGTTCAACGGCCCGGAGCGGCGCCGCTGCAATCGCAGCGAAAAGCACGCACCATGCGAATTTGCGCCACCGAGCCAACATGAGTCTTATGTCCTGATGCACAGAAAAACACCTCACGCCAAGGCGCGAAGGCGCAAAGCACCGATAACAGACCAAGCATTGCCGGGTTGCGTGCCTTCGCGCCTTTGCGCATTGGCGTGAGATGTTTTGTTCTTTCGCAGCTTCTCCTGGCCCTGCGCATCGGCTGGAAACTGACGCCGTTGCGACTAGAGTCCGCCCTGCCGCGCGGAAAGCGCGGACTCCTTTTGAATCGGAACCGGAATAAAAGCCTTGGAAAGCTGCCCTGGCTTCACATCGTAAATTCTGACGGTGCCGTCGAATCCCGAGGCGGCCAGATGCTCGCCATCGGGCGCGAAGGCGAGGGTATAAATCCCGCCCTTGTGTCCCTCGAAGGTGGCCACGTGGTCGCCGGAATCGGTTTTGTAAACCTGCATTACATTGGTCGAGCCGCCCACGGCGATTTCCGAGCCGTCGGGACTGAAGGCCACGGCTACAACCGCGCCGTCCTGTTTGTCGTACTCGCGAATCAGCGTGGTGGTGTCACCGATTACCAATGCCTTGGGGCGATGAATCATATAGAGGCGCGGCACGCCCTCCTCGCCGCCCACCAGCACGTTGTCGTGCTGGGGCTCGCGCTGAATCGCCACCAGCTCACCCTTGATTTGGTTGATGTTTTCGATAAAGACGCCGCCTTGGAGGTTGTCAGCTTGCACGCACCGTCACGGCCGACGGAAATCAGTTGCATTCCGTCCATCGAAAATGTCGTGCCGAACACCCAGCCATCGTGCTGTTTTACTCCCAGCAGTTCTTTGCCGGAGGCCACGTCGATGACGTGAATTTCATTGTCTGTCCCGCCGAAGGAGAGCATGGTGCCATCAGGCGAAAATGCAGCGCCGAAGAGCGTGTCGGAAGTCAGCGGGATGGATTTCAGGAGTTTGCGCTGGGCAACGTCCCACAGTTCCACCTCGCCCAGCTTTGCGGGAGTGCCGCCCACGGCGGCAAGTGTTTTTCCGTCGGGCGA
>JASHTO010000404.1 GCA_030040515.1 Terriglobia bacterium | reverse complement strand
ACTCTGGTTCTTCAAACATTCGTTGCTCGGGAACCACGACGACTATTCCGGTTTCGGTGACGTGATACTTCTTCCGGTCTTCTTCCAGGTTGTACCCGATTTCCGTCCGTTCGGGAATATGAATGTGCCGGTCAATAATGGCGCGGCGGATGCGCGAGTAGCGGCCGATATTGACGTGAGAAAATAGGATGGAGCTCTCCACTTCCGTGTAGCTGTTCACGCGAACGTCAGGCGACACGACGGAGCCGGTGACGCGCCCCCCTGAGATGATGGAACCCATCGACACGATGGAATCGACGGCAATGCCCATGCGCCGGCCCTCCTGGGCGAAGACGAATTTGGCGGGTGGGTACTGCCGCTGGTAGGTGCGAATGGGCCAGACGGAGTCATAGAGGTTGAACACCGGCGAAACCGAGACCAGGTCCATGTTGGCTTCGTAGTAGGCCTCGATGGTCCCGATGTCTCGCCAGTAGAATGCCTCCTTCTTGTTTTCGTCGATGAAATTGTACGAATAGACACATCCTGTCTCAATCAGGCGTGGTATGACGTTCTTCCCGAAGTCGTGCTGTGACGTGGAGTCATCCGCATCAGCCAGCAATGATTCGATCAGCAGGTCGCGATTGAAACAATAGATGCCCATCGAAACGTGGCATTTGTTGGGGTCGTGAGGAGAGGGTTTGGGGTTGGCCGGTTTCTCCTGCCAGCCCACAATGCGTCCGGTGGAATCAATCTCGCACACACCGAAGCGGTAGGCCTCCGAGATGGGGAACTCGATGGTGCCTACCGTTACGCCCGCGCCCGAATCCGCGTGCTGCCTGAGCATCAACTGATAATTCATTTTGTACACGTGGTCACCGGAGAGGATGAGCACGTATTTGCAGTGCTCGCTGCCGATTGAATAGAGGTTCTGGTAAATGGCGTCGGCAGTTCCCTGGTACCAGTGCTCGCTCACGCGCTTCATGGGTGGGAGGACGGTGATAAATTCGCCGATTTCCGTCCCCAGGATCATCCAGCCCTCGCGCAGGTGCCGGTTCAACGATAGCGCCTTGTATTGCGTTATGACGTAGATATGACGCAGATCGGAGTTAATGCAATTTGAAAGCGTAATATCGACGATTCGGTAGATTCCGCCAAAGGGAACGGCGGGCTTGGCCCGGTCGCGCGTGAGCGGGTAGAGGCGCTCGCCCTCTCCTCCCGCCAGCAGGCAAACCAGCGTGTCGCGCACCATAGATTGTGCAACCTCCCCCGCCAACCTCTCAGATGCTGGTCTGACGCAAAAAGTTCAGAGAGCCTGTTGTTTCCGGCACGGCATATTGACGAATGATTATATCAGAGCGGCGGCCCGCGCCAACTCCTCTCTGGAGAAACACCGCAGGCCGATGGGGTTTAGCTTGCCTGTGCTATATTCGCTTCGGGGAGACGATGTGCCTGCAACCATGCGTGACAAGAATATCTGCCAACTCGCACCCTACGCCATGCGCGTGGAAAACTCCCAGGGGCGGCGCTACCCGGAGCCCGCGCACCCTTACCGCAACGATTACGAGCGCGATCGTGACCGCATTATCCACTCCCGCGCTTTCCGCCGCCTGGAAAACAAAACACAGGTGTTCACGCAGCGCTATTCCGACCACTTCCGCAATCGCTTGACGCACACTCTGGAAGTTGCCCAAATCAGCCGCACCGTGGCGAAATCGCTGGGCCTGAACGCCGACTTGGTGGAATCGCTGGCGCTGGTGCACGACGTGGGTCATCCGCCCGGCGGGCATTCCGGCGAAGCGGAACTCCACCGTCTGATGCGGCAGCACCAGGATGGCTTTGACCACAACCTGCACGCTTTGCGCATCGTTGAATCGTTCGAGCAGAAATACGCCGCGTTTCCCGGCCTCAACCTGACCTTCGAGGTGCGCGAAGGCATCATCAAGCACTCGCGCGATTATCTTTCCATCGACCACCCGGAATTGGCGGAATACCGCTTGCTGGAGCGACCGCCGCTCGAGGCGCAGTTGATCGACATCGCTGATGAAATCGCCTACAACTGCGCCGACCTTGACGACGGCTACGAGGCAAAGCTCCTCACCCTGCCGATTCTGCGTGAAAGCTTGCCGGTTTTCGACCGGTCGTATCGTGCCGTAGACAGGAAATACCCCGCGGCGAAAGAGAAGCTAAAGTTCAACGAGACCCTCAAGCGCCTCCTGAACGCGCTGGTGACCGACTTAATCGAATCGACGCGCCAACGCCTGGCGAGGAAGCGGATCCGGTCGCTTGCGCAGGTCCGGGCGTGCCCAAGGCGGCTTGTGTCGCTGAGTGAGCGTGTCCAGAAGGAGGAACAAGAACTGAAGGAATTCCTCTTCGTCCACCTTTACTCGCATCAGAATCTCAACGCCGAGCGGAGGCGACTGACCTCATGCATCCGCAGCCTGTTTGCGTACTACCTTAGGCACCCGCAGAGCCTGCCCACTTTCTACTTTCAGCAGGCGCAGAAGGAGCCGCTCCACCGCGTGGTCTGCGATTACATCGCGGGCATGACCGACCCTTACCTTCAGGAGCAACATCGCCAATTGCTGGAGAATTGAAACGCGAAGTTCCGGCGATGGCGCGCACGCAAGTGCGGCCTTCAAATTACACCGAGGATTGGAATGATGCGCGCTTAATCTCCTGAGCGGCAGCCCAAACACAGCTTCTCTCCCTGTGCTAAGATAGCGCCAACCGGAGGGGGGCAACTTCTGTGCACCGTCCTGCCGAGGGGAATACTTGAACCTTCGCAAACAACTGGCACTCTCGTTGATGCTTCTCGTCGTCGTCGTCCTGTCGGCGGTGGGGGTCTACATGTGGTTTGGCGGGCCGGGGGTCACACTGCTCGACGCCTTCTACATGGCCGTGGTCACGGTTTCCACCGTCGGCTACGGAGAAATCATTGACACTCACGCGAATCCCGGGCTGCGGCTTTTTAATATGTTCTTCATTTTGATCGGCATCGGCATCATGCTCTACGTGTTTTCCGCTTCGACGGCGTTCATTGTGGAAGGCGAACTGAACAACATTTTTTGGAGACGCAAGATGGAGAAAATGATCCGGGACATGCACGATCACCTGATTATCTGCGGGGCCGGCGAAACCGGTACCTATCTGGTGAAAGAGCTCCTGAAGACCGGCAACGTCTTTATTGTGATCGATCACGACGAGGAACGCCTGGAAAGGATCGGCCAGCTTGGCGAGGTGCCCGTGTTGAGAGGTGAAGGTGGGGACGAGGAAATTCTTACCGCCGCACGCATCCAGGTGGCACGGGGCATGGCCACCGTGCTTCCCGAAGACAAGGACAACCTGCTCACCACAGTCACTGCCCGCCTGTTGAATCCCAATCTGCGCATCGTGGCCCGCTGCGCTGAGTCGCGGATGGTGGAAAAGCTTCTGCGGCACGGCGCCAATGCGGCCATCTCCCCCAACATGATCGGCGGCTTGCGAATTGCTTCTGAACTCATCCGGCCGAGCGTGGTCAGTTTCCTGGACACGATGCTCCGCGACCCGTCTGGAACCCTGCGCGTTGAGGAAATCACTGTTGGTGAGCGCTCGCCCTGGGTCGGAAAGAACCTGAAGGAGATGGACCTGCACGGGCGGTACGAACTTCTGCCTTTGGCAATCCGCAAGGCCGACGGCGACATGAAGTTCAATCCACGCGATGACACGGTGATGGGGAGCGGCGACATTCTGGTGGTGATGGGCGATGTCAACAACGCCTGGAAGGCTCGCGATGCGGCGGGAAGCAAGGTTCCCCATTGGCCGGCCGGGTAGAGAAGTTCCCTGCACCCCATCCCGCAGAGCTCCGCCTCAACCTTATTGCTCCCACACACGCCGCCCTCGAAACACCTCCCCTTTCTGCCTGCAACATGCATCCGAAGCGGAAAGAATTGCGTCCAAAGTACGGAGCCTCAGAACCGCTGCATTCGTAGATCGACGTGGGATGGATTGAAAAGTAAATTCGGCTTTTCAAATCGGTTTGTGAATTCGTGCCAGTTTCGAGTATCTTGTATCACAGGCTTTGAATTTCGAGCTGATGCAGAGGGAGTGTAGCAGGAGATGTTGAGGACATTTGTCTGGTTCTTGATCTTAATGCCGGTTTTCGCGCTCGCCTCAACGGTTCAAGAAGTGGATGACACGCAGTTCAGCCCGATTTTTACCGGGCAGGACTTGACCGGCTGGCACGAGATGGGGCAATCGGACTGGCACGCCGAAAATGGAATTCTTTGGACGGAAGGCAAGGGGGGCTGGCTGCGGTCTGACCAGCGCTACGCGGATTTCGTCCTGCGGCTCGAATACCGCCTTACCAAGGGCGCCGTAAGCGGCATCTTCCTGCGTTCCGCCGAACAAGGCGACCCCGCTTATACAGGGATCAAGATCTCCATCCTCGACGATGCCGGCCAGCTCACAGACCTTCACAGCACAGGAGCGGTTTACGGCGCGGTGATTCCGCTCCTGAGCGTGGGGCGCAAAGCAGGCGAGTGGAACGAGGCGGAAATCTCCTGCATCGGGCGGCACTTGACCGTATTCCTGAACGGGAATCGAATCCATAAAATCGACTTTGACGATCCGGCGTTTGTCTTTGCTGAAAAGCGGCCCCTGAGCAGGGTACCCAACCAAGGATACATTGGTTTCGAAAGCCACACCAATCGCGTGGATTTTCGAGGACTGCGGATTGATGTGATCAAGCCTGCCGCCTGAGTGACTTGCAGAAACTCGAAATCCGCCGCTCAACATTCGACCAAACATTCGAGCCTTGAGTTTTCGATTTCTGTTCGTGGGAGAAAGCAATTGGCAAAATTTGACCGAAAATCAGACAGCGGCACGGGTGTGGGCATGGTCGTTTTGATCGTCGCCGTGGCGGTTGTACTGTTAGTTTTGCTTTTGAAGCTTACCGGCACCGAGGTGCCCACCATCCTCGTGCCGCACCCTCCCAAGGGCCTGGGCCAGAAAACCGAGCTCGCTTTGGATGCCCGCGACGCCAAACACAACCTGAAGTCACTGGCGGTCGAAGTTGTGCAGGATGGGCAAGTCGTCCACCGATCGAACCTGGTCATCTCCGCCCGCCCGCATCGTTGGTGGAGATTCTGGTCGGCCGGCCCTGCGAGCACCACACACTGGAACGTCCTGGTAGGGCACGACGTGATTCCGGAGCTCAAGGAAGGCCACGCCAGTCTCCGCATTTCCGCCGCCAACGATTCCTGGGGGCACTTCTTCCGCGGCGGTCGAAGCGAAACAACGCTGGATCTTCCCGTCCGCTTCGCGCCTCCCCAGATCGAGGTCCTGACGACACAGCATTACATCAACCAGGGCGGCTGCGATATGGTGATGTTCAAAGTCTCCCCCGGCACCACGGAGTCCGGAGTTGAGGTTGGTTCTTACTTTTTCACCAGTTTTCCCGTGAAGGTGTCAACGCCGGAAACTCGCCTGGCGCTTTTCGCCTATCCTTATAATGTTGACCCTTCGACGCCGGCTCGCATTGTGGCGCGAGACGATGTGGGAAACCAATCCATCGCTAACTTCTCCTACAAGGTGTTTCCCAAGAAGTTCCACACGGACACCATCACTCTTACCGACGACTTTCTAAATCGAGTCGTTCCGCCCATCATGACGGCGACGCCCGAGTTGACCGATGAGGGCAGTCCTCTCAAGAATTTTCTCGGGATCAACGGGCACCTGCGTGAGATCGATTCTCAACAATTGATGGAACTCTCCAAACATACGTCTTCAACATTCCTATGGACGGAGCCTTTCCTGCGCCTGCCTGCAAAAACCGAAGCCAGTTTTGCCGATTATCGCTCCTACTCTTATAACGGCCAGGTAGTGGACCACCAGACCCACTTGGGATTCGACCTGGCCGGGCACGAGCACATGCCGGTGCGAGCCGCAAATGACGGCGTCGTGATCTTTGCCGGCTATTTGGGAATATTTGGGAACGCAGCCGTGATTGACCACGGCTGCGGAATTCAGAGCCTATACGGCCATATGAGTTCGCTCGAAGTGAAGGAAGGCGACCACGTGAAGCGCGAGCAGGAAATCGGCCGCACCGGCCAGACCGGCCTCGCCGGCGGCGACCACCTCCACTTCACCATGATGCTGGATGGAATTGCCGTCAACCCCATTGAATGGTGGGACCCGCACTGGATCCACGATCGCATTCAGGCCAAGCTGGACTCGCAATCTCAGTGACAACTTCTAAATCGCGATGACCACGGAGAGCCTGCGAAGTGGCCGTCTGCCCCCTTCCTAATTCCCTGCCACGCGATTCAAGTAAAATTCAAGAAACCTGGCGGGATCCGTTGACATCCCGACGGTCGCGTTAGGAGGCTTACCCTCCACGACTCTGGTATAACCTTGGCCATCCACTTCAATTGCGAGGTCTTTTGTCTGGCATATGGTTGGGTCGAGCACCAAGGCCGCCGCCATGGGGTCGAACAGCGTAGGCGTTTCCCGATTCCATAGTTTATATAAATCTGACAAGGCATTACCTATCGGCGTATTACTGGGGAAGATTCGTCTGCGGCCCTCAGCATCAAGCTTCAGCATCGCGGTTACGTCGAGCGGGGCCATGACGATGGGAATTCCCGATGCAAAGACCACCTGCGCCGCTGCAGGGTTCGACTTGATGTTCCATTCGGCGTCGGGTTTCGAGTCCGGCGCGTAACCCCTCGCGATTGACCCGCCCATCAGCGCGACGCGCTTGATTTTCGTTCCCGCCAGCGGATCAACTTTCAGCATTGCCGCCACGTTCGTAAGTTCGCCGATGGCAATGAGGGTGATTTGACCTGGGTACCGATGGAACTTGCTGCGCAGAAAGTCCACAGCGCTTTCCCGCAGAATCTGCGGGCTCACAAAACCCTCCGCCCAGCGCGCCTGATCGATGTTTTGCCTGGGTCCGGGCACACCCGCCACCACTGGAACCTGCCGCCATTTCCCTCCCGCTTCCCATAGCATCTTGGCAGCAAGGCGCGCCCGCGCCGCCGTGTCCCCGGAGACGGTGGTGACGCCGAGCAATTCGAATTCCGGGCTCTTGATGATCAGCGCCAGGGCAAAGGCATCGTCAATGTCCGTGCCGATGTCGGTGTCAAGGATCACGGGAATCTTAGCGAGGGCGTCTGCCGCCGCGCACATGGAAGCAGCAAGCATCATGGACGCGAAGAGGGCAAATTTCGCGCAGCAATGATCCCGGGTTGGACTTCTTACTATCAACGCTTGCCTTTCGATTGCGGACTCTATTTCACCACCGGCGCGAGCGCCACTCCAGCCAGGCCCACGATGAAGCACACAAACATCAGGGCAAGCAGGCGGTTTGCGGCCGGCCCCGCGCCGCGAAATTCCTTCCACACGAAGACGCCCCAGAGCGCGGAGACCATCGTCGCACCCTGCCCCAGCGCGTAGGAAGTTGCAGGGCCGACCATCTGCGCGTAAGACGCTACGAAGTTGGAAACGCCGCCCACGCCCCAGATCACGCCGCCCAGCACTCCCCAGGCGTGCAAACCTCCGCGCGCGGCAAAATATTCACTCATGCTGACGGGCGGCGCGCCGGTAATCGGTTTGCGCATCAGCGCGTAGTTCAGCGGGAAATTCGAAATCATGATTCCCATCGCAAATACGAACATGACGGTGTAAGGCCCCAAGTGGCCTTCGCCCTTGATGGCCTTGGCGATAAAGGGGTAGAACAGCCCCATGGCGACACCGCACATCAGGCTCAGCGCGATCCCTTTGGTGGTCACTTGAACGTCGCCGGAAAGTTTGCGATACGCTAGAGCGTCCAGCACGATGGCGACGCACACCATCCCAACGCCGCCAAACAGCAGCAACGGATTTCCAACAGGCGTCACCACGTAATTCAGCACCGAGCCCACCACCAGCGCCAATCCGATGCCAATGGGAAAAGCCACTGCCAGCCCGGCGATGCCGATAGCCGCCACGAGCAGCATGTTGGCGATGTTGAAAATCACCCCGCCCGCCAGGGCAAGCAACAGATTGCGCGCGCCCGCGCTCCCAAGATTGTTGAAAAAGCTCTCGGGGCTGGCGGCGTCCGTGCGGCCAAGCGTCAGTCCCACCGCAAGGCTGAGCAGCAGAATTCCCCAAACGTAATCCCAGTAGAAGAGCTCGAATCGCCACTTTCCCACCGCCTTCTGAGTGTTGGCCCAACTGCCCCAGGAAAACATGCTGAGGATCATCAAGGCGAGGGTGAGGGGATAAATCTGCGGGATGAACATGCGATTACCTGACCGTTAACCTCGGAACGAACGGCGATTCAGCCGGGATGGGATCCCACCATCGTGACAACAGGTAACTTTCGCCGTTAATCTTCCTCTTCCTCTGCGGCCGCAGGCTTGTGAGCGGCGACAATTTTGTCGGCAATCTGCTGCGGCACAATGTCGTAATGCGACATTTCCATGGCGTATGTGCCGCGCCCCTGGGTCATGGAGGTGAGATCGGAAGCATAGGTCAGCATCTCGGCGAGCGGCACCTGGGCTTTTACCACGGTCGAGCCGGATTTCGGCTCCATGCCCTGAATGCGGCCGCGGCGGCCATTCAGATTCCCCATAATATCTCCGGAGTAGTTCTCCGGTACGGTTATCTCAACGTTCATAATAGGCTCCAGCAGGCACGGCTTCGCCTGCTCCATGCACTTTTTGAAGCCCTTGGAGCCTGCCAGCTTGAAGGCGATTTCAGAAGAGTCAACATCGTGGTAGGAGCCGTCGAAAAGAATGACGCGGAAATCCACCACCGGGTAACCGGCCAGATATCCGCGCGCCGCCGCCTCCACAATTCCCTTCTCGACCGCGGGGATGAAGTTGCGCGGAATGGCGCCGCCAAAAATATCGTTCACGAACTCGAAGCCCACGCCCCGCCCCAGCGGCTCCACCTTGATCCAGCAGTCACCGTACTGGCCGTGGCCGCCGGTCTGCTTCTTGTGCTTGCCTTGCGCTTCGGCCTTGGCGCGAATCGTCTCGCGATACGGGATCTTGGGGGCTTTCAGCGAGACTTCGATATTGAATCGTCTCTTGAGTTTCGAAACCGCCACTTCCACGTGCTGCTGCCCGGCGCCGGATAGCAGGAATTCCTTCGTCTGCGGATCGCGTGAGAAGCGCAGGAGCAGGTCTTCCTCCAACATGCGGTGAATGGCGGTGGAGAGCTTGTCCTCATCGCCGCGCGACTTGGGCTCAATGGCGAAGGAAATGGCCGGCTCTGCCAACTTCACCTTGGAGAAAACAATCGGCGAGCCCTTGTCTCCCAGCGTATCACCGGTGAGCGTATCCTTCAGTTTGGCCACCGCGCCGATGTCGCCCGCGTGGAGTTCCGCCACCGCGATCTGGGTTTTTCCTTGCGTCACACCAATGTGTGAAAGGCGCTCGGCGGACCCACGATTGAAATTCGTCAGGTTGGCTTCATTCTTCAACACGCCAGACATCACTTTGAAATAGCTCACGCGCCCGGCAAAGGGATCGGCGACAGTCTTGAACACGAAGGCCGAAACGGGCTGCGCGTCCGCGATTTTCCGCTTCACCGGCTGCCCGCCCTCGTGGTCGAGCCCCTCCACTTCCGCGCGCATCAGGGGCGAAGGCATGTAATCGACCAGGAAATTCATCAGGCTCTCGCTGCCGATGTTGAGCACTCCGGCGGCGACGGTCACGGGGAAGATACGCTTTTCGGCGATGGCCTGCCTCATTCCCGGCGCCAGGTCTTCAACAGGAATTGTGCCTTTCTCAAAAAACTCCTCCATCAACTTGTCGTTCCCCTCGGCCACCATTTCCACCAGCGCCTCGTGGGCCTTATTGGCGGCGTCTTTGAGGTCGGCGGGAATTTCGGTTTCCTTGCCTTTGCCGGAGCCGTCGGGATCGAAGAGAAAGGCCTTCATGCTGACCAGGTCAACGAGGCCGCGAAAATTTCTCTCCTCGCCGATGGGCAATTGCACGGGAGTCACCACGCGGCCGTAGGCGGTGCGCAGGGCCTCAAGCGTGCGCTCGAAGCTGGCGCGGTCGCGATCCAACTGGTTGATCACGAAGGCGCGCGGCAAGCTGTATTTCTCCGAAAATCCCCACACCTTTTCGGTTTGCACTTCAATGCCGGCAACGGCGTGGATCAAGACCAATGCCGAATCCGCCGCGACCAGGGCCGCCTCGGTCTCGTGCATGAAAATGTTGTAACCGGGAGTATCGATGAAATTGATTTTGGTCTTTCCCCACTCCGCGCAGGCGAGCGAGGCGCTGATGGAAAACTTGCGCTGAATTTCCTCCTCGTCGAAATCGGTGACCGAGGTGCCGTCGTCCACTTTGCCCAGACGATTCACCATGCCCGCCGTAAAAAGCAGTGCCGAGACAAGCTGGCTCTTGCCTGTGTCACCATGGCCTACCAATGCGACGTTACGAATGTTCTCACCTTCGTAAATTTTCACCGGGAACTCCTTCGAATTGCGAGACAAACCCTAGATTTGTTAGGCAGCCTTCGACGCAAACGGCCATCCTAGCATAGGCGTGGAGCGCCTTCAACGCGTGCCTGCTCCTGGTGGTGGGTCAATTTGATATTTCGGCGTAGGGGCACTCCTTGCGGGTGCCCGGCCCAATCTCGCCGGACCGAAGGGCAGGTTCAACCCTTACCGCCGGATCCTCTTCGTAGCCCGACTTCACCGTGCGATCTTCGGGCTAATTACGAGCGGAAGTTGATGGTTGAAGGTTCGAACCATCAGCAATCCGTCTTTCGCTTCCACCGTTGTGGCGCCATCGGTGTCGGTCCGAAAGATTCTGGCCCCAACATTTTCGAGAGCCCGAAGTATTTCCGGATTCGGCAGGTCCGAGGGTCCGGAGCCGGCCCCGAGGCTGATCAGCGCCACGCGCGGAGCGACGTGGGCAAGAAATTCGGTGCTGTTCTCCGCCTTCGCTGCGTGGTGCGCAACCATGAGGACCTGGCTTTCCAGCGGCTTCTGTGAAGCGAGAATGCCCCTCTCCGCTCGTCGCCCCGCGTCGCCGGGAAGAAGAAAGTTCGTGTCTCCGGCGCTGACGCGCATGACCAGCGAATAATCGTCAGCGGAAGGACGCTCGGAAGGCGGGTCAGGCGCCGGCCACAACACTTGAATCGAGGCGCCGTCATACCGTAGCGCGTCGCCTGCTATCAAAGTACGGGTGGGGACACGATGCTGCGCCACAGCATCGAGCAACGTTGCCAAATCCGGTGACTCCGGCTGGGGCGGATGCCAGAACTCACCTACACGGAAATTTTCAAGAATCGCGAAAATTCCGCCGGCGTAATCCGCGCGTGCGTGGGTAAGAGCCACAATGTCAATTCGCTCCAGCCCCAAGGACCAAAGGTAAGGTGAGACGATATCTTCACCCGAATTCCACCGCCGGCCCAGGAGGCCCCCCTCCCAGGCGCCCCGCGTGCGGCTTCCCCCCGCGTCGAGCAACATCGTGGTGCCACTGGGAAGCACCACGAAGAGCGCGTCTCCCGTGCCGCAATCCAACGCAGTCATTTGCAGCACACCGCGCGGCAGGCGCGGAGCAAAGGGATGAACCGCCACCACCGCCACGAAAATGGCGCAGGCCGGCAAGGACGCGACTGCGGCCCGCCGCGCGAAATGCAAGGTGAGGCTGGCCAGGACAAATGCTGCGCAAAATCCCCACGCCACCCAGGAGGGTGGTGCGGGCGCGCGATAGGAGAGCCACGGCGCGAGTCCCGAGAAGTGCGTCATCGCAAATAGCGCCCACATCACCGCGCTCAGCAACTTGGCCGGCCAGGCTGCAATCGCCGGTGATGCAACGCTCAGCAAATTGGTAGGCAGGGCGATACCGAGAAGCAGCGTCATGACCGGAATCGCCAGGGCGTTTAGTCCCACGCCCGCAAACGTCACGCGATGAAACGTCTCCACCATGGGCAGAAGCAATCCCAATTGCAGAATGGCGGAAAAGATCAGCATATTCACCGCCCACACTATAAATTTCAGCGGAGTCACGACGGCGCGGCGCGCCAGAATCGGATAGCGGGCGAAAAGGCTTGCCCGGCGGCACAACCCCCGCACCAGCGCGCGCACCTCGAGACGAACCTGCGCGAGGCGGGGCGAAAAATAATCGTCGAGTAGAACATCGTCCAGCCGCCGCAGAGCGCGGCGGTAAGGTTCGGTTGTTTGGGAAAGAATCGGGACTACAACTGCCACAATCAGCAGCGCCGCTCCAAAAGAAAGTTGAAATCCCGAGTCCATCAGCCAGGCCGGGCGGAAAAAGAGGAGCAGCAGCGCCACGCTGCCCAGAGAATTCAAGGGAGAATGATCGCGGCTGATCATTCGCGCCACGAGGTAAAGCCCGATCATGAGCGTGGCGCGCAGCGTGGCGGCACGCTGCTCAACCAGGAAGGCGTATGCCGCCAGAAATCCCAGCACCATCACCGCGCGCGTTACGCGGGGTATTTCCAGCGCCCGCAGCAGAAATTCCACCAGCAGGGTGATCAGGCCCACGTGCAGCCCGGCGATCACCAGCAGGTGATAAAGACCGGTCTTGCGAAAATCTTCGATGGTGGTGGAATCGAGGGCCGTGCGGTCTCCCCACAGCACCGCCTTCAGCACGGCACCGTATCGGCCTTCGCGCGTCCAGGGCGGATAGAGATCATCAATGCCGCGCAGCAAGCGCCGGTGCAAGTTCTCCACAATGACCGCGGGTTGGAAGCCCGAGGGATGACCAATAATTTCCAATTGCCGGGAGCTCTTGACGGTCCCCACCCAATAGAGGTCGTCAATGTCCTCCATCCAGCGGCGGAAATTGAAGCTGCCGGGGTTTTGGTAGAACTGCGGCCGGCGAAGGCGAACGAGAACGCGGATATCGTCACCGAAACGGATTTGAAGCGGATTGCCCCCACCGTCGATGCCCTCCGAGCCGTCGACGCTCAGGCGTACCTTTCCGGTGACTGGAAAAATTTGTGTGTGCGATTCAATACGGCGCGAATCCACATCAAACTGCATTCCGTAGCCGGTGCGATAGGGGGTGGAGATGACACGGCCCTCGAGTCCGACCGCTTCGGTCAGGTCCGCGCCGCGCGACTCCACGTAGCGAACGTGATTCAACGGAAACCGCTGCTCCCAGCGCATTGAATCCGCCACGCCGGAAAACACCATGCTGGCAAGCACAAGCCCAATGGCCGCTTTGTCACAGCGGGCGCGCAGGAAAAAAAGGCCGGCCAGGATGCAAAGCAATGCCGCCAGGACGAACCCGTGGATTCCGACCGAGGCGCGAAAGGAATTCGCCCACACAATTCCCAGCGCAAAGGCTGCGGCGAGGGCCGCAAGCGGCGACCTGAAATGATGCCCAACGCCGGCGCGCACGGCAGTCGTGCTCAGAGGCGTCCGGTCCGTCGCCTGCTTTGAATTTAGATCTGCCTCACTTCGATCCAAAAGAGGACCTCTGCATTGCGACAATTCAAATCGTCAAATACTCTGAACATCGCGTCGATCGTGATGGACGGGGTTGTGCATGCCGAAACCGCGATTCGAGCCGAAGCCTGCCGGACGCTTGCAACTTCAATTTGGAAAAAGCAGGCCCGCCTGCTTCAGGTTTCGTGCCATATCACTACCATAATTCTGAGAGATGTCAACCGGCAAAGCACTTCCGGTGCGGGTAAGGATTTTCGTTCGTCTAATCGCGGCGCGAGAGCCGTGCAAGGGACTCAATGTGGTAGGTCTGCGGAAAACAATCAAACAGTTCAAGGCCGTCGAGCTGATAGCCGTGGCTAAGCAGGAATCCCAGGTCGCGCGCCAGGGTGGGAGGGCTGCACGACAAGTAGTGCAGCCGCCGGGGTTGCAGGTTCAAAAGCAGCTTTAAAGTTGCCACGCCCACGCCGGCGCGCGGAGGGTCCATCACTACCAAATCAGGTTTCATCTGCGCCCAGCGGCGCAGGAAATCGAATGTCGTCGTCGCGATGGTGCGAATATTTTTGCGGCTTGCCGCGCCCGCATTGGCCGCGAGATCCGAGGCAGCCTGCGGATGCGATTCCACCGCAATCACTTGCTCGAACCGCATGGCGAGCGGCAGCGTGAAGAAGCCCACGCCGGCGAAAAGATCCATCGCCACGCCGCCGGAGTGCATTCCAGCGACTGTCTTCACCATCCCGGCGAGCAGAAATCGCGCGCTTTGGAAGAAGGATCCGGGGCTGACGCGATAGGCGATCTCCTCCACGCGGTAGGTGAGAAAGGGTTCACCGAACACCTTGATCGCGGAATCCTGGACAAGCGCGACGGTGCTTGCGCCTTCAAGCTCCGCCAGAAGTTTTTGCGCGAGTGATTCCCCTTCCTGCGTATTCCAACTGCCGGTGAGCGAGAGCATGACTTTTTCATCGCGGTCGTCTGCCATGACCTCCACTTCCCGGCAGTGCGCGAGGGCAATGATCCAGGGTTCGCTGCGCAATGCCGTAAGGACTGCGTTCAGACGTGGAGAAAGAATGGGGCAGGCATCAATAGGAATCAGGCGGTTGGACTCTGCCTCGTAAAATCCCAGTGCCGGCGCGCCTCCCGGATTCGTCCCCACCTTGAGTTGCGCCTGGTTGCGATAATTCCAGGCGGGACCTGTATGCGCGGGAATGTCCGCTTGCCAATCGACTTTTCCCAAACGGCGAAGCGTCTCCCGAAGAATTTCCGCCTTTGCTTTGACTTGTGATTCGTGCGGCAGATGCTGATAATCGCAACCGCCACAACTGCCGAAGTAGGCGCAGTAGGGCTTGATACGCTCGGACGAGGGCTCGAGAATTCGCAGAGGCCGCGCGTGCACCACGCCTTTCTGCCGACGCACCTCTTCCACCTCGGCACGCTCGCCGGGCAAAACGCGGGGTGCAAATATCGTGCGTCCGGCATGGAAGCCAAGCGCATCGCCGCCGTAAACCAACTTGACCGGTGAAAATTCGAAAAGCGAAGACATCGCCAGACGGTCCCTACATATAAAACAAACTCAAGCGCGGGATTTTGTAACGCTCCAGTAAACGGTTTTTCATTGACCGCCGCTCGAGCAGGTCCACCTCCGCAGCCATCATCCTGCGCCGGTAGGTGACGAGGCTGCGGTCCACTTCCGCGCGCAATCGCGCCAATTCTTCCATCGGCGTGCCGCGAAGGAGCGAGGCATGCAATTTCTCTTCCAGCGTGGTTAGATTCCTCTCCAGCTCCTCCAGGTAACCCGTCGCAATGGGGGGAATGTGTGCGCCGAGTGTTCGGAGAGCGGCGCAGCCTTCCGCGAGTTCCTCCGCCAGGACTTTATGCCCCTGCTCCTTCGCGCTATGGCAGGCATATTCAACTGCGGCCGCGCAGCGATCGAGAAAACGTGACACCTCTTCGGCCGTGAACGGAGCGAGTGATTCATCCTTCGGCGCGATGGCCTTTCCCCCCTGCGCCGCGGCCGAGTTCGATTCCTCCGCGGCGCGGTAGACCTCTTGCGAGCAATAAGCCAAGGTGTTCACCTTGCGATAGGTGCGCTTTCGGTTCTTGAACTTTCCGAACGCGCGTTCGATTCCCACGAGCACAGCCGCCAAGGGAAATCCCTGATCTTTCCAGGATTCAATGAGCGCCCAATCAAGCGGAGAAAGCAGGACAGGCTCGGAACGGCATTTGCGGAACTGCTCCTCGATTTCTGTGAAGTAGTTGAAGTAATTTTCCACGGCTGAGAACCTACTTGTGGCGCTTGGGGGCTTGATTCCGATAGTAGATGAGGCGCAGGCCATCCAGGGTAAGCGAAGAATCGAGCGTGGGCTTGTGCTTGGAAGCGCCGACAATCAGCGGCGCCTGGCCGCCCGTGGCGACGATTTTCGTCTGCTTGCCCATCACCGCGCAGAGGCGATTCAGCATGCCGTCCACGGCATCCACGACGCCATAGAACAACCCGGACTGAATGTGGCTGATGGTGTTCGTGCCGATCACCTGTTCCGGCTCGCGAAACTCCACGCGTGGTAGCTTGGCCGTGCGCTCAAACAACGCCTCCGCAGCGATGCCGATTCCCGGCATGATTACGCCACCTAGGTATTCACCCTTCGGCGAAATGCAATCAAAGGTGATCGCTGTCCCGAAATCCACCACAATGCACGGTCCGCCATATTTGTCGAACGCGGCAACGGCATCGGCGACGCGGTCTGCTCCCATTTCCTGCGGCGTATCCACGAGAATCGCCATGCCGGTTCGCGTTCCCGGCCCCAGAAAGAGCGGTTCCATTTTGAAATATTTTCGCGCCATCTCCGCCAACGCGAAATTCAGCGGAGGCACGACGCTCGCAATCATCATTCCGCTGACGTCGGAGGCGGAAAGCTTCTCAAGAGTGAACAGGTTGTTAATCAGGATGCCATACTCGTCCGCCGTCCGTTCCCGACTGGTGGCCAGCCGCCACAACGCACGCAAGGCGGCACCCTGGTAAAGACCGAGGACGGTGTTGGTGTTGCCGACGTCGATCACCAGAATCGCATTGTTCGAGCTCTCCATCGATGATTCCAGGACAAATTTACCGGTCGGCTGCTGCACTCAGGCCGAACGATGCAACGACACAGAAATCTTATCACGCCACGGACGCGGCCAACTCATATGAGTCATCATCTACTTTACTTCCAGAACCTCGCCAGCCACCAATGACTCCTTGCACCCATCGTCGAATTGAACTCGCAACGCGCCGCTCGCGTCGAGGCCGCAAGTGGTCGCTTCCGCTACGCCCGCCGAAGTCAGTACGCAAACGCGCTTGCCGTGAGCAAAGGTGGAGGCCCCTTCCCAGCGTTCCGTAATCGCCTTGTTCCCTTTTTTGAGCAACAACTGGTAGTGCCGCTCAATTTCGCGGATCAAGGCGACGAAGACCTGGACGCGCGAAACAGTGCGATGTGCTTCCATGCGCAGCGAACTGGCGCTGTTTTCCAGTTCCACGGGCATCCGGCTGTGATTAACGTTCATTCCCAAGCCCAGCACCACGGCATGCAGGCGGTCGAGTTCGGCGCTCATCTCCGTGAGAATCCCGCAGATCTTTTTCCCATTCACCAGCAGATCGTTCGGCCAGCGGATGTCCGCATTGAGTCCGGTGACGTCGTTCACAGCCTTCTGCGCGGCGAGGCCCGCCATCAAGGTGAGCACTGGCGCGGCAGCAGGAGAGAGTGGCGGACGCAGAATGACCGACATGTATATTCCGCTGAATCTTTCCGAGTACCAGGCTCGGCCCAGGCGGCCGCGCCCCGCGGTTTGCTCCTCCGCCAGCACCACGGTTCCGTGCTCTGCGCCTTCCGCCGCCAGTTTGAGCGCGACCGCGTTGGTGGAGTCAGTGCGAAAGTAATGAACGATGCGACGCCCCAGGGGAAAATCGTCGAGCTCCGCGCGCAGCAGGCTGGGCGCGAGGATGTCCGGAATGGTGACCAGTTGATATCCCTCGCCGCGTACGCCGCGAATTTCCACGCCCAGGAGGCGCAAATTCTCAACCCACTCCCACACCTTCAGCCGCGTGACCCCGATTTCCGAAGCGATCTTCGGCCCCGGTACCACCACCGTTGCGTTCTTTACCAAGAGATGAATCAACTTGTCGATTCTGCGATCTGTGCTGCCGGTGGTCATGGGAATTTAAAATTGTGAGATCGGGTCAATGCGAAAGTTAATGTCGGCCGCGGGGGCGGAGTGCGTGAGAGCTCCGACGGAGATGTAATCGGCGCCGGCCTCCGCATAAGCGCGAATATTGGCAGCGTCGATTCCCCCCGAAACCTCCACAAGCACACGCCCCGCGACGATCTGCACGCACTCACGGACTTCCGCGGGCGACATATTATCAAGCAGCACGC
>JASHTO010000403.1 GCA_030040515.1 Terriglobia bacterium | reverse complement strand
TAGCTTCCCTCAAAAATTTCCAAATGAATCTTGAGGTTTGAATTTTACCTCGCATTCCAGTGTTAAATTTTCCTATACTGAGGGAAAGCTGGAATTTGTCGAATTGGCGAGGTTTGATGCGGGGTGGTTTTAAGGGAATACTTCTGACCGGCGGGTGCGTCTTTGCAGCCATTACACTCGTTACCAGAGAGGCCCGGAGGGGCTTCGCATCCTTGGATAAAAGCGAAAATGCCGTCTCCCTGCCCACATTTACCGATATCACACGGCAAGCCGGTCTTACCATGAAGATCATCTGCGGAGATAAAGAGAGCGAGTATCTCACGGAGGTGAACGGCGAAGGCGCCTGTTTCCTAGACTATAACAAAGATGGATACCAGGATATCTATTTGGTTAATGGTTCCTCGCGGAAGCTGGAAGCGGAGGGGAAGCCGCCGCATGACTACCTGCTGCGAAACAATGGCGATGGAACTTTCACGGACGTGACGCGGCAAGCGCATTTAGGCGATGCGGGCTGGCACAGCGGCTGCGCGGTGGGCGACTACAATAATGACGGCTATCCCGACATATACGTGACGAGTCTCGGCCCGAACAAACTTTATCGCAACAACGGCGACGGCACATTCACGGACGTTACGCAAGCGGCGGGCGTGGCAGGTCCCCATTGGGCTTTCCCCAAGTGGAGCATGGGCGCGGCTTTCGGCGATTACGATAATGATGGCTATCTTGATCTCTACGTTACCAACTTTGTAAAATTAGATCCGCTGCATCCCGCTCCTCGACCCGACCAGCCACATCCCTGCGTCTTCAAGGATGTTCCTATTGCCTGCCCGCCGGACGACTTCGAAGGTGAACAAGCCACTCTCTATCACAATAACCGCGATGGAACTTTTACGGACGTGACGCAAGCAGCAGGCTTGATTCGCAAAGAGCCCGGGCGCGGATTCGGGGTAGTCTTTGCCGATTTCGCCAATCGCGGGCTTCAGGACATCTATCAAGTCAACGATGTCGGCCCGGATTTCCTCTACGTCAACAATGGTGACGGTACATTTAAAGATGAAAGCTTCGATTCCGGACTCGCCGTCGATGGTTTTGGCAATAATCATGGGACGATGGGTGTGACGGTAGGCGACTACAACAATGACGGCCTTCTTGACGTGTTCGTGGCGAATTGGATCCGCCATGGTAATACCCTATACGCCAATCAGGGCGGCCATTTATTTGAAGACACAACGGAGGCCGCCGGCCTTTCCCATCTCGGGTATAACTATTGCGGTTGGGGGACAAAGTTTTTCGATTTCGACAATGACGGGTGGCTTGATCTGTGGATCACTTTTGGCCATACCAACGAGCAGGTTCAGAAAGTGTATCCTGAGGAATCTTTTGCCGAGCCCAACTACTTATTGCGAAACATTGAGGGGAAGAAGTTTGTGGATGTTTCCGGCCCCACAGGAATCGAAAAACTGCCCAAATATTCCGGCCGCGGTGCAGCCTTCGCAGATATTGACAACGACGGTGACATAGACATTCTGGTGATTAATAAAAATGATTACCCACTGCTCCTGCGCAACGACGGCGGCAATCGCCGGAACTGGTTGACGATCAGAACGGAGGGCGTAAAGAGCAATCGGAGCGGCATCGGGACACGGATAGCGGTTACCTCCGGAGGTGTTCGCCGTGTATTCGAAGTGCGAAGCAGCGAGAGCTATCTGTCGGGCAACGACGTAAGAGTTCATGTCGGTATGGGTGACTCGCGGCAGGCTGACCTGATTGAGATTCACTGGAGCAGCGGTCAAGTGGACCGCTATTCTAACGTGCCGGTCAACGCCTTTTATCTGGCGAGGGAAGGGGAGTGGCTCAAGCCGGACCCCCTTGTCAAAAACGCGATAAGACCGGCTGTTTTCGGCATTCGCCCTGAGCGATCCGGGAATTGAACGCGGGAACTGCTTTTTGTGATATGAGAGGACAACGGATGGTAGTGAGCAAGGAAATTTGCCAACAAGACTTCGAACCCGTCGCCCTTCTTGTCAAGCAAAAAGCGCCTCAGGGCACGATGGCCGCCGCAATTCAATTCATTGACAACCGCACAGAGCGGCGTTATCAATAGGGTCCGTTTTCCGCGCCCGATGGCCTCTAAAGGAGCCGCGCGGGAGCGAATACCCTTGTCGCATCGTTAATAGCACGCCGGAGTCGGCCGCGACGACGGGCGACAGCCGTACCATCGCGGCGGGCTCAGGCCGCCGTTCGGACTGGGTATCACAGCCAGGAAATCACTCAAGGGGAATAAAATGACGGACTACCAGATGTTGATCGATGGCAAGTGGGAGAGCGGCACGGCCACGATGCCGGTGTTGAATCCCGCTAATGAAAGCGTAATGGCGACGGTGCCGAAAGCCACTCCGGAGGATGCCGAGCGGGCGCTGGCGGCCGCGGCTAGGGCGCAGCGGGCGTGGGGGCGCCGCACGGGCTTGGAACGGGGTAACATTCTGCGACGGTGGGCGGCGCTGGTGGACAAGAACAAGCCGCGCCTGGCGCAGATTCTCTCCCAGGAAGAAGGCAAGCCACTTGCCGAAGCACTGGGTGAAATCGACTTTGGCCGAAGCTGGCTGGAATACTACGCAGAATTCGACCGCCGCATTGAAGGCGACATCGTCTCCGCGGACAAGCCCAACGAGCAACTTTGGATTGTCCCCCAGCCCGTGGGAGTGGTGGTGGGAATCATTCCGTGGAATTACCCCTCGGCGCTGACGCTGCGCAAGGCCGCTCCTGCGTTGATCGCAGGCAATGCACTGGTTCTGAAGCCGCATGAAGATACGCCGCTTTCCGCGCTGGAAATGGCGAGACTGGCTCAGGAAGCAGGCGTTCCCGAAGGCGTCTTCAGCGTATTGACGGGCGCCGGCGAAGTGGTGGGCGAAGCGCTGGTGAAGAGCCGTATTCCGCGTTTGATTACGTTTACAGGCAGCGTTGAAACTGGCAAGCACATCATGCGCATGGCCGCCGATACGGTGAAAGTTGTGTCCCTCGAGATGGGGGGCAAAGCGCCGTTCATTGTGATGGACGACGCCGACCTTGAATCCGCCGTCAAGATTGCCGTCTTCTCGCGCTTCTTGAACTGCGGTCAGGTTTGCATTTGCAATGAGCGCACCTACGTCCAGAAGCGCATCGCGGACAAATTCCTTTCGCGTTTCATTGAAGAAGTGAAGAAGCTGAAGGTTGGAAATCCGCTGGATTCCGGTGTGACGCTCGGTCCGAAGGTGAACAAGCCGGAGCTGGAGAAAGTCGAGCGTTACGTGGACGACGCGCGCAAGAGCGGCGCGGAAATTATCATCGGGGGCAAACGCCCCAGCGGCGATGCATTCAAGAACGGCTATTGGTACGAGCCGACGATCGTCACCAACGTTCGTCAGAACATGAGCATTATGCAGGAGGAAGTCTTCGGTCCGGTAATTCCCGTGATGGAATTTAACGATTTCGACGAGGGCCTGTCGCTGGCCAACGACTCGCGCTACGGCTTGGCGGCATATCTTTTCACCAACGACATGAACCGCATTCTGCGCGCCGTTCGCGACATGGAAGTGGGCGAGCTTTACATCAACCGCGGACCGGGCGAGTCGATTCACGGCTTCCATACCGGTTGGAAGCAAAGCGGAGTCGGCGGGGACGACGGCAAGTACGGACTGGAAGAGTACCTGCAACGCAAGACCGTCTACATCCGCTATCAAGGATGAGACACCAATCGCGCCACGGTCAGCCTGGCCGCGCATGAGCATGGGCGATCACCCAAGGGCAAGTACGCTGGGTGGGGATCTGTGGCACGAAGCGGGGGCAAGGTTCCATGGGCACGCACTTTGGTTGGGGCATCTTTCTGGCTTTACTTGGAGGCTTGCTAAACGGCAGCTTTTATGCGCCGGTCAAGAAGATGCCCTTGTGGCAGTGGGAAAATACCTGGTTAGCCTATTCGTTCTTCGGTACCATCGTGCTTCCGTGGGTGCTGGCGCTTACCACCATTCCGCGCTTATTCAGCGTCCTGCATGAAACGCCGTGGATCACTCTGTTCTGGGTCTTCATTTTCGGCCTCGGATGGGGCATCGGGTCCGTCTTCTTCGGCCTCGGCGTGGCGAAGGTCGGAATGGCGCTCGCTTTCGGAATCATTCTCGGCATCACGGCTTCGGTGGGAGCCATCATCCCCATCCTCGTCAATAATCCGAGCCAATTTTTTGCGCCACAAGGACGCGCCCTGCTGGCAGGCATCGGGCTGGTTATTATCGGGACAATTTTCTGCGCCGTGGCGGGACATCACCGCGACAAGGATAAGCAGGCGGCTCCTGCATCTGCCGCCACTGCCGTGGGTGGTGGATTCATTCTCGGGTTCATCATCTGCATCCTGTCCGGAATCTTCTCGCCCATGCTGAACTTCAGCTTTGTGTTCGGCAAGCGCCTGCAGGACCTGAGCCTTGCCGCGGGCGCGCCGTTTTCCATGGCCAGCTATTCCATCTGGGCGGTGGCGTTGGTGGCCGGCTTCTGCGCCAATGCCGGCTATTCCGTATACCTGCTCATTAAAAACAAGACGTTCAGCCACTATCGCAATTCCGGGGCATCGGCGGCCTACTGGTTCCTGGCGCTGCTGATGGGTTTTCTGTGGTTTGGAGGCATTGCCGCGTACGGCATGGGCGCGACGGAGCTGGGCAGTCTGGGACCGGCACTTGGGTGGCCGCTGTTCATCGCCTCAAATATTATCATCGCCAACTTCTGGGGAGCCGTGACGGGTGAGTGGACCGGCGCCAGTCGCCGCGCCTACGCGTACTCGCTCTCCGGCATTGGGGTGCTGGTGGTGGCGATCTTTGTAATTGCGCGCGGTGGATAATGAGGGCTGCGGTGGTTAGTGCTTCGTGGTGGTTCGTTAAGAAAAGAATGACGTGTGCCGCTGCCCTCCGGCCGCTAACCGCTGACGGCAGGCATGGAGGTTCACATGTTTGAGGACGTTCAGGAATCGGTTCGCGAGCAGCAGTATGGCATTGCGGCAAAACTCTTGAAGAGCCGGGGCGTTGACATCAATGAGGTGAAGAGCAAGCTTGCTGCCCTCAAGATCGAGGTGCCCTCGTGGGGCTTTTCGCGGGCTGGCACGCGCTTCGCCGTCTACACCGACGGCACCGAGCCGCAGACGATCGAGGGCCGTATCGCCGCGGCCGGCCTCTGCCACAAGCTCACGGGCGCGACTCCCAGCGTGGCGCTGGCCATCCCGAGAGACGGCGAGGACTGCGACCTGCTGCAGAAGCTGCTCTCCGCAAATGGTCTCGCGGCCGGCGCGATCAACTCCGACAGCTTCAATCCGCGCCAGTCGCCGCTCGACTACCGCTTGCGCTGGGGAAGCCTGACCAATCCGATTGCTGAAGTGCGTCGCGCGGCACTTCAGCACCATCTGGATTGCGTGCAGGTGATGTGCAAGCTCGGCTCGCGGAACTTCAGCCTGTGGCTGCACGACGGCACCAACTCGGCCGGGCAGCTCTCCCTTTTCGAGCAGGGGCGGCTGCTGGAGGAGTCGCTGCGGCAGTTATACGCGGCATTGACCGGCAATCAGCAGATCTTCATCGAGTACAAGTTCTTTGAGCCGGGATTCTACGCCACGGCCATTGCCGATTGGGGATGGGCTTACGCGCTGGCGCAGAAGCTCGGCGACCGGGCCAAGGTGCTGGTCGATATGGGCCACCACCCCCTCGGCACCAACATCGAGCAGATCGTCGCCAACTTGCAAATGCTCGGCAAGCTGGGCGGCTTCCACTTCAACGACAAGAAGTACGCTGATGACGATCTCGCCACTGGCTCCGTCGATCCGTTCCAGCTCTTCCGCATCTTCAACGTGCTGGTGGAGGCTGATCTTTCGGGGCTTCAGCCGATTGGCGACGTCGCCTTCATGATCGACGAGAGCCACTGCCTGAAGGACCCGCTGGAAGAGATGATCGAGGCGGTCGATAACATTCAGCGCGCCTATGTGCTGGCGTTGTCGGTGGACCGCCGGACCTGGGAGGATGCCCAGACCAAGGTTGACCCCGAGCTTGGCGACCAGATCCTGAAAAACGCGTTCTTCGATACGCCTGCGAACGCCATCCTGCAAACCAGCCGTCTGGAGCGAGGTCTGCCGGCCGATCCGATCACGGAATGCCGCGCGCGGAGCAGCAAGCAGCGGGGGCAGTCCGCGGGTTAGAGCTTCCGGCCGCAGGGAGACTCGCTTGGTCCATTCCGATCCCGCCTGGCACACCTATTACGCCGTCGATCTCGGCGCCTCCAGCGGTCGCGTGATGATCGTTCAAACCGACGGACGTACTTTGCAGATCGACACGGCGTACCGCTTCCCCAACCAATCCACGCTGATCAACGGCCATTACTATTGGGACTTCCCGCGCATCCTTGACGAGGTGAAGGCGGGCATCCGCAAGGCCCATCAGGTCGCGCCGAAATGCAAGTCGCTGGCCATCGACACGTGGGGAACGGACTTTGGCCTGGTTACGGCGGATGGCGCACTGGTTGGTCTACCGCTCTCGAACCGCGACTTCAGCTCCGATGAGGTGATGGACCAGGTGCGCGCCGTCATTCCCGATCACGAGCTGTACGCGTACACGGGCATTCAGTTCATGCGCGTTAACGGTATCTACCAGTTGGTGCGGATGCAGCGAACTCATGCCTGGATGTTCGAGTCGGCCGCGCACCTGCTCTTCCTGCCCGACCTGCTGCGCTACACCCTTTGCGGTGATATCGGCGCGGAATACACTATCGCCTCCACCAGCCACCTGCTCGATGCCCGCACGCGCGATTGGAACCCGGACTTATTCGCGCGCCTCAAGCTGCCGTTGCACCTGATGGCTCCCATTGTGGAGCCTGGTTCATCGCCCGGGACGGTTAAAGATGAACATGCCACCGAGATGGGGATTCCCCATCTGAAAGTCGCCGTCTGCGCCGAGCATGACACCGCCAGCGCCGTGGCGGCAGTTCCTGC
>JASHTO010000402.1 GCA_030040515.1 Terriglobia bacterium | reverse complement strand
TACGCCCTGGCCGGAATTTTCACCAGCACTGAAAATGATTCCGGGCTGAGCAGCGGTATGGGTGGGAGCAGCTTGGATTACTACGATCCCAAGCACCTCGGCTTCCTCAGTTCAGCAGCGCAAGCCCCCAAGGTCCCAAGGAGCAAGATCGACGAACTGCAAGCTCAAGTGGATGCCGCCAAGAAAGAACTTGATGCCGCTAACAAAAAAGATGCTGATGATCTTAAGACAAATCCCAACCGGCCTGCGCCGACGCCAGCGGAAAAGCAACACCACGTGGAATTACAGCGCCAATACGTTCAGTTGAAGGAAGAGCTAAAGCTGCTCGGCGACCTAGGTGAGCAAGGTTATGGTATCCATAGCGTGCGCGACGGTGTCATTGCCGACACTACGGTGCGAGTTCGCGGCGTTGAGGAGCGTCACGGCCCCGCCGTGCCCCGCGGATTTCTCACCGTGATCGATCTGCCGCATACCGCGTCGATACCCGCGGGCCACAGCGGACGCCTGGAACTTGCAGAATGGATTACCAGGCCCGATAACCCGCTCACCCCTAGAGTGTACGTCAACCGTCTATGGCAGCATTTATTTGGGGTGGGAATCGTCAGCACCGTCGACAATTTTGGAACCACCGGCGACCAGCCGTCCAATCCTGCATTACTCGACTATCTTGCCCAGGATTTTATCCGCAATGGCTGGTCGACGAAGAAGCTCGTGCGCGAGATCGTCCTATCGCATGTGTACAGGCTCGGTTCCGAAATTCCTCCAGGTTATCTGGACATTGACGCAGCCAATCGTTTCACTTGGCGGCACAGCCCGCGCCGGCTTGAGGCAGAAGAGATTCGTGACAGCATCTTGGCTTCTTCCGGCGATCTCGACTTGAGCCATCCTCAGGGCTCGTCCTCGATGATCCTGCGGATGATCGAGGTCCGCGACGACGGCCCGGTAGTTTCCTCGATTCTTGCGGCTGCGGACCGCAGTCATTACCGTAGCATTTACTTGCCGCTGCTTCGGGATGAAACACCCCGGCCTTTGGCTGCCTTTGATCCGGTTTCGCAAACACTTGTCACCGGACAACACGAGCAGACGACGGTTCCTGCACAGGCTCTCTTCATGCTCAACTCGGCGTTTGTCCGCAAGCAGTCATTGGCTTTTGCCCGCCATCTGCTCAATGACACACATTACAACGACGCCGGCCGGATTCGAGAGGCATATCTCCGCATCGCAGGATACGATCCAACGCCTCAGGAGACTGCAAAAGTAAAAGCATTTCTTCTTCACTATGCCGGCGTTTGGTCATCCCAGAGCCATCCTGTCTCTCCAAATCGTTCGGACGTTGAGCAGGCCGGTATAACGCTTCCTTCTCTCACGTTCGGAATTGTTCGTGAGGACGGTCTTACACAGGATGATGCGGTAGAGAGCAGAAATCATGCGCAAAGTGATTTAGCCGGCCTGCAACCGGGCGACGCGCGGGCCGCCGCGTGGGCTGCGTTCATTCAGGCGCTCTATGGCTCCGCGGCATTTCAATTCGTACGGTGAAAGGCTTTTAGCCAAAACACTCAAGGAGAATCTACCCATGTCCCAAGACTCGCTTCCCAATCCGCCACGCCGAGAGTTTCTGTTGCGGGCGTCAGGCGCCGGTTTCGGCTATCTTGCCCTGACCGGTCTTCTGAGCTCGCTGGCCAGGGCGGCATCGGCGGCTGAGCTGAACGCGCTCAATCCTCTCGCGCCCAAGCGTCCGCCTAACCCTGCCCGGGCGAAACGCATCATCTTTCTGTTTATGGAAGGCGCGATGTCGAGCGTCGACCTGTTTGAATATAAGCCGGAACTCTGGAGACGAGATGGAAAGCCCGGCCCGGGCGGCGGTACGATTACCGCATCCAAATTCAAGTTCAAGCAGTATAGCGATTCCGGGGCGTGGTTTTCAGAACTGCTCCCCAACATCGCAACCCATGCAGACGACCTCTGCTTTCTGCGTGGCCTTTACACCGATACGCCGGCTCACCCACAGGCCGTCGTGCAATTGCACACCGGCAGCGCGAATGCCACGCTCACTCGCCCGAGTATGGGGGCATGGTTGCTCTATGGACTGGGGACTGAGAATCAGGATCTTCCGGGTTACATCACGATCAATCCTCCCGTCTCCTTTGGCGGCGCGACGAACTATGGCAACGCCTTTCTGCCCGCCTACTATCAAGGGACCGCGATCAATGACAATGGGATTATGCCGAACATCGCTGCGGCCACGTCGCGAGACCTCGAACGCCAGCAGATCGATCTGATTCAGGACATCAATCGTGAAGTGGCCGCCTCGCCCGGTGCGCCGGACGCAGTGGAGGGCGTCATCAAATCATATGAACTGGGCTTCCGCATGCAGGCGAGCGTTCCCGCTCTGTTGGACATTTCGAAAGAACCGCAGCACGTGCTCGACGCTTACGGTGTCAAGCCCGGACTGGAAGGCTCATTTGCTCGCCAGTGTCTGATGGCGCGCCGGCTCAGCGAGGCGGGAGTTCGGTTCGTCGAGATCCGGCAACCTGGTTGGGACCATCACTCCAATCTGCACAATGGCCTGATTGAAGAGAGCCGCCGAATCGATCAACCAACCTCCGCTCTGCTGACGGACCTGAAGCAGCGCGGCCTGCTCGACGAAACGCTGGTGCTCTTCGGCTCGGAATTCGGACGGCTTCCCACCGCGCAAGGAGCGGACGGACGTGATCACAACATCACCGGTTACGCAATGTTCCTTGCTGGAGCGGGAGTACGCAAGGGATTCAGTTACGGGAACACGGACGAGATTGGCATGGCAGCGGTGGAGGGTCGCATGCACATCAGCGACTTGCACGCTACGCTGCTCGGGCTGATGGGCATCGACCACGAGCGCTTAACCTACCGCTATGCAGGGCGTGACTTCCGCCTGACCAATGTGAGCGGCGTGGTGCAACGGCAGGTGTTTGCGTAGGTTCTGATTGATGGCAACACGGTGCTCTCTAGGATGACGTTTTGGCCTTCGATAGGAATGATCATGCCTCAAGAAACGGGACCCAATTTGAAGATTTTCTTGCTCGGGCTTCCGCAAGACGTCGCTGAGATCGTGGGTGGTTTCGCATCGCGATGGGGGTTAGTGCATTACATTCCGCAACAGAGCCCCAACGTCGAAACGATTAGTTTGATAAAGGATGCTGCCCCGAATCTGGCGTTTGTCTGGACCGGAGGACCACAGGGGACATCGCTTCTGGAAACGGTGAGAACGTCAAATCCTTCAGTTCCCACCGTCGCCGTGAGTCGTTCCTTCAAGGTTTCGGAAGTGCTTGACGCGCTCGACT
>JASHTO010000401.1 GCA_030040515.1 Terriglobia bacterium | reverse complement strand
CGCGGAATCAGGCGCGGAAGCCGGGAGCGGATGTTCGTGGAGTCGATCGGTTCGCCGGGCTGCGCCGCGCGCGAGGCGAGTCCAATGGGATCACCTAGAGTAACGTAGGCCTCGCCGCGCTTGATGGGTTTGACCGCGAAGCTTTGCCCACGCAAAGTGCGGCCGGAAATGGTCAGCACCTGGCCAGCGTGCTTCAGTGGCGTGCCCTTTTCGACAAAATCCGCCGTGACCACGGCCACGTTGTCTTTCTCCGGGCGGATAACGATTGCGACTTCATCGAGCTCAAGTGGTTGCATAGGGTTCCTTGTGAGCAAGCTACGCGCGGACGGTTTCCAATTCCGAGGCTCGCACGTGCGACCCGTAAAACGCGTAGTAAGTTATGAACACGTAGCATAGCATCGGCACCACCATGGCCCAAGCCATGCTGTGAGTTGCTTGAAAGATCAGGCCCATCGCAGGTGGAGCGCATGCGCCGCCGACGATCGACATGATGATAATCGAACCGCCCAGCTTGGTGTTGGGACCCAGCTCCTTGATGCCCAACGCGAATATCGTAGGGAACATGAGCGACATGAAAAAGCTGGTGAGGAACACGGCGCCCACGCCTATCCAGCCGGGGAACAAAACTCCCACCGCCACCAGCAGCGTATTGATGATTCCAAAGACTCCCATAAGGCGCGTTGGTGCGATGAATTTCATCAGGTAGGTTGCCGTGAACCGCCCGACTCCGAAAGCCACGAGCGTGCCGGTGAGAAAATACCCCGCGATCTTTTCCGGTTGGTGCGTGTAATCCTGAATGTACTGGATGAAGTAACTCCAAGTTCCGACCTGGGCTCCCACATAGAGGAACTGCGCGATGACACCTTTGATGAAGTGGGGATGGCGGAGAAGTTCACCGGCGTGACCGTGCGCGCGGCCCTCTTCAGGTTCGGCTTCTTCGGCAACTTTGGGAAACTTTGTCATCAGGATGAGCAGTGCCCAGATGAAGATCACACTGCCCAGGACAAGATAGGGAGTGACCACACGGAGCGTTTCGCCGCGCAGATAGGCTTCATAGGTCCCCGCAGCCTTGTACGCCGCAATTTGGTTTTTATTGAGCTCGACGCCGGAAAATATGAAGACGGTTCCCACCAGAACGCCCGTAACTGCGCCCACGGGGTTAAAGGCCTGGGAGAAATTGAGCCTGCGCTCGGAAGTCCGCGGGTCGCCAAGTAGTGCGATGAAGGAATTGGAGCCGGTTTCAAGAAACGACGCCCCGCTGGCGATCACAAACAATGCGAAGAGAAAAAATCCGTACTGCCGGAGCACCGCCGCAGGCCAAAAAAGAAATGAACCGGCGCTGTAGAGAAACAGGCCGATCACCAATCCGGTTTTGTAGCCAAATTTCTTCATGACCAGGGCGGCGGGGATGGCCAGTAGAAAATATCCCATGTAGAAAGCCGATTGGATCAGGCCTGCCTTGAAGCGCGTCAGCTCAAACGACTTCATGAACTGCTTGATAAGGATGTCATTCAAGTTGTTGGGAATGCCCCAAAACAAAAAAAGGGCGGTGACCAGGAAAAACGGTGCGATGTTCCCGGGTGCAAAGAGAGGAGGATGCTGGTCAGAGTTGTTTTGCGTCGGCATTCCGGCAGCTCCGATTATATTCTGCTACGATTCCAAATCTGTGGTGTCAAGCTTGCCTGCCCGTTGAAGGCGCTGAAAGATTCCCGCGGTCTCGCGAATTCCCTCCGCCAGCGGTGTTCGATGCACTCCGGGCAGATCGTGTTGCAAGGCGCTATCATCAAAATCATAGGAGACAGGCAGCGCTTTGCCTGCGGCCTTCGCCAATGCTCGCGAGGCGGGCAAAATTTCACCAAGGCAATTCAGGAAGTCACGCACCTGCATCACATCGCCGCGCAGTGTGTATGCTTTCGCGCCGGTCAGGCCGGCCTCCGCGCAGCGCAGAAAAATGTGCGCGGTGTCGCGGACGTACTGCAAGTCCACTCCTCCCGTAAAGCGAATCGTGTAAGGCCGGCCAACCACCGTGGCCTTGATGGCCTTGGTGGGGCCGGAGGTCATCCCGCGGTCACGGCCCACGCCGTAGACAGCCCCGGGGCGCAGTCCCACACTGGACAGTCCGTCATCCAGATAGTAAACGCGCGCATTCCCCTCATTACATTGTTTGAAAACCCCGTAATGCGTCCCCGGGAGGAGCGGAGCGCCTTCCGGCACGGTGCCGCCACCGTAAGTTTCCTCCGGGCCGAAGACGGCGGCGGAGCTGGCGTACACGATGTTTCGAACCAGGTCGCGCCGGCGGCGGGCGGCTTCAAAAACGTTCAATGTTCCCACCACGTTGATCATCGCGCCGCGTAAAGGGTCCGCAGCGCAAAAGGGAACCTGGATTCCCGCCAGGTGCAGCACGTGCGTAATGCCATGATCCGCTAAAGCGCATTCGACTTCCTTGAACTGCGTAATGTCGCCTTGAATGAGTTGAACTGAGGACATCTGTTCCGGCGTCAGCAGCGCTGCCAGGCGCGTGGAATTCGTGTCGATATCGAAAACCCAGGGCCGGTCGCCGCGCTCCACAAGTTCCTTGACGATCCAGGCGCCGATAAACCCCGTAGCGCCCGTGACAAGAAATCGGCTCTCGGTGTGTCCAGTACTGTTGGTTGAAATAGCTTCGGTCATGCACAGGCATTATATGCGGTAACGCGACTGAGTCAACGAACTGCTTGCTGTGCACCTGCGCGGTGTGGAGCGCGGATGATCGCAAGGACACAGACGGTGGCCAGCAGCGGCACCGTTCCTGCCAGAAAAAATGCCGGAAAATACGAGAACTTACGTGGAGCCAAACGACGTCAGGCGCCCCGCCAGTAGATGTGCTTGGAAACCATAGGTCAGCGGCCGGCACCTGATTTTTTGATCGCCGAGGCTGCGCGAAAAGTTCGTGGCACGATACCACACACCGCGGAGATTTGTCGCGGGATATTGCAGACGCATAGCGGCACATTTTGCTGTGGCGACGCTCTATGAGCGCCGCGCGACGGTCGATAGACCGCCGCTACAGAACGGCATCCTCGCCAATTGCTTTACTATGCTCCCTCAGATAGAGTAGGCGACGATTCGGCAAATCGGCGCGATGGGGCGAACCCCTCAAGGGAGGGCGTTGGATGCGATCTCGAATCACACTGCTGCTCATCTTTTCGTTCACGATTATTTTGTGCCAGGCCTGGCCGCAAGGGAGACCCGAGGCGAGGTCTCAGGAAGAATTCAACGTCCGCGAGCATTACACCAAATATGAGTTCCACGTCCCCATGCGCGACGGCGTCCACCTGTTCACGGCGGTTTATGTGCCCAAGGACACTTCCGTTTCCTATCCCTTCATGATTGACCGCACGCCCTACAGCGTGGCGCCCTACGGCGAGGACCATTACCGCACGACGCTCGGGCCGTCGGAAGCTTTCGCGCGCTCCGGATACATTTTTGTTTATCAGGACGTGCGCGGACGCTACATGTCGGAGGGTAAATTCGTCGAAATGCGCCCCCACGTTGACGAAAAGCATGGGAAGCAGGACGTGGACGAGAGCTCCGACGTGTACGACACCGTGGAGTGGCTGTTGCACAACATCCCCAACAACAACGGAAAAGTGGGAATCTGGGGAATTTCCTATCCTGGGTTTTATACCTCGGCCAGCATCATCGATTCGCACCCTGCCATCAAGGCCGCCTCGCCGCAGGCCCCCATGACCAATCTGTTCATGGGCGACGATTCGTATCACGGCGGCGCGTTTATGCTTGACGCGAATTTCGGCTTCTACGTGGGTTTCAAGCCGCAGGAAAATCCCACGCCGCCGGCCGCAGGCGTCCCATTTGATTTCGGCACGCAGAACGCCTACGAGTTCTATTTGAAGATGGGACCGCTCTCCAATTCCAACGCACTCTATTTGCACAATGAGAATTTCCTGTGGAACGACCAGATGAACCACGACACGTACGACGACTACTGGAAGGCGCGCAATCTCGCTCCGCACCTGAAAAATATTCATTGCGCCGTGCTGACCGTGGGCGGTTGGTTTGACGCCGAGGACCTTTACGGCCCCTTCCGCGTATTTCGCTCAATCGAGGAGAACGATCCGGGGATTTACAACGGGCTGGTGGAGGGTCCGTGGGTGCACGGCGGCTGGGGGCGGCTGGACGGCGAGCATCTGGGGAGCGTGAGCTTCGGCTCAAAAACCGCCGCGTATTTCCGCGACCACATGCAATTTCCGTTTTTCGAAAAATACTTGAAGGGGAGAGAAACCGAAGACCTGCCCAAGGCCTACGTGTTTGAGACAGGAACAAATGTGTGGCGCAAGTATTCAAGCTGGCCACCCGCGAACGCCGCGACGCGCGCACTTTATTTCCAAAGTCACGGCGGGCTTTCCTTCACCGCGCCCCATGCCGCACAGGATTCTTTCGACGAGTACGTGAGTGACCCAAACCACCCCGTGCCATTCATCGGCTACATCGCGCGAAGCGTGCCGCAGGAATACATGGTGGCAGACCAGCGCTTCGCCTCGACGCGCCCTGACGTGTTGGTTTACCAGACCGAGCCGCTTGAGGAGGATGTGACGATTGTGGGTCCGGTGTCGCCGCGCTTGTTTGTCTCAACCTCAGGTACGGATTCTGATTTCGATGTGAAACTCATCGACGTTTTCCCGCCCGATTATGGTCAACAGGAAGAGCGCGGGGCGGGCGGCCGTGCACCGTTTACCGACGTGCCGCCGCCCTCCATCACCATGGCAGGTTATCAAATGCTGCTGCGCGGCTGGCCCATGCGCGCCAAGTTCCGCAATAGCTGGGAAAAGCCCGAGGCCATGGTTCCCGGCCAGGTCGTGGAGCTGAACGTCACCGCGCCCGACATCAACCACTGTTTCCGCAAAAACCATCGCATCATGGTGCAGGTGCAGAGCTCGTGGTTTCCCCTCACTGACCGTAATCCGCAGACCTTCGTGAATATTCCCGACGCCAAGCCGGAGGATTTCAAAAAAGCCACCGAGCGTGTTTATCACGGAAAGGGAAGATCGTCGGGAGTGGTCGTGCACGTTCTCGAATAGCTTGGACAGCCACTTCCTATTCAAGTCAAATAGCCCGCCGCAACATAAATAATCGGTCTCGCAGCCAGCGCCGGGCTTTCACCACGGAGCGCACAGAGACTCACAGAGGAAAGCTTCTCTGTGGTTCTTCGTGAACTCCGTGGTGCAGGCTCTTCTTTCCTCGTTGTCGCGAGATAAAGCGTCATTTGGAAATACCTCCGAATAATGGCTGCCTTCCTCTCGGAAATTTCACTTGACATCACACATGAATATAGTAGACTCACATACGGACATAGTAGAAAACTTATGAAACAACCCAAGTTAACCCGACTGGAG
>JASHTO010000400.1 GCA_030040515.1 Terriglobia bacterium | reverse complement strand
AGCAGGAGCGCCGGGTTGAGGATTCGTGGCCGCTGCCGCGGCACGCTCAGCGGCGAGCTGGGCCTGGACCTCATCGGCAATCGCTTGCTTCACTTCCGGGCTCAGTTGCGTGTTCTGGGTGTTATCCGCTGGTCCAGGCGCGGGTGGCGGAGGCGCCGGTTGGCCCGGAGGCGGACCCTGTGCAGCCATCGCCTGCTGTTGGCCTGCTTCCACACCCGCCTGGTAGGCGGCCTGCAAGTTTGCCGCGATCATGTAATCCGTAAGCCAAAGCCCGGCGGTGGCATACACCGGGTAGGGCGTGAACCATCCATGATAAACCGCAAACCACGGTGCTCCCGCCCAACCCCACACCGCGGGGCCGTAATAGACCGGGTGAATCCAGGGGTGATAAGCCCAGCCGTAAAACCCCGGGTGGTAGAAGCGGTCCGGAACGTACCCGTAGTAGTGGTAGCCGTGATAGTCGTAACCCCGGTAAGCGCGCGAGTAAACGTGTCCGTCACGCACGTAGGTGCGGGCGTAATATGTCCGGCCGCCGCGGCTGAAGTAGGGACGCTGCACGTAGCCGCCACGCCGTCCATCGTTCATGATTACACGGCCATTTCGCTCGGATCTTATGGTGCGTCCGCCGTGGATGCCGTGGTTGATGTCCATCCCGTTGGCGTGAATCGAAGCGACTCGGCCGTTGGCACGCGTTGTAACGGAAGCCGTGCGCCCGCCCGGCAAAGTGCGGGTCGTCGTCATGTGCCCTGCGGGTCCACGCATCGCTCCGCCTGCCGGCCTGCCCGCCATGGTTGATCCCGGCCTCCCGGCCATGGTGCCGCCGGGGTGCGCTGTGGTCATGCCGCCGGGTCTCGCCGTGGTGGTATGCGTCGTCGTTGTTGCGTGAGTCGTGGTTGTTGTGTGCGTGGTGGTCGTCTTCGTGGTCGTGGAAGACTTTGCAGCGGGCTTCGGAGGCGGGCTGCTTTTCTTATTGTCGGCCCAGGCGAGCGCCGAAGCGACGATCAACACAATCAATGCTATGGAGGTTTTCCGGATTTCCTTACTCGGCATGGTTTTGCTCCTTAGTAATCTCGTGGCTGTCGAGCCTTCTTCGACGCGGCTTCGCTCTTCAGATTGCAGGACGAATGAGTGCTTCCTGAACGAAAATCTCCCTTGCCATAGGTGACAGTAGCATCACTCGGCAAGCTGAGAAAACACCTCTTTAACTTCCTGCTGCAGCCCGTTTCGACTATGACCCTTTGGTATCACAACTGCGGGGTCAAGTCAAATCCGATTTTGGGAATTAGGTCCAGCGGACTTTAATGTGGGCGCGCGGGTTTGAATAGGGTGACGGTATTAGAACGACATGGCTGAAAGGTGCGAATCAACTATCCCCCGCGCGCGCAACCATAATCTTGGCGTGCTTGCGGAGCTGTTCGAGGTCCGCTTCTTTCGCCCCTTCGTCGGTAATCATCAGGTCGCACTGGCCAAGCTCGCAAAAGCGGTAGAGCGCCTCAACGCCCAGCTTGCTGCTGTCCATCACCAGAATGCGCTGCCGCCCGGCCCGTACCAGACCTTGCGGGGCGTCGGTATTATTCACCATCACATCTCCTTGGAGTGACACCGCAGCAGCGCCAAAAATTACCCGATCAGCGCGAACCCCCGATAGTGCTTCGTACACTTGCGGCCCCACCAGATCCTGTGAATGCGGGCTGGGCAACGAGGCAACGGACCTGCTGGTGGATCTGGTTCGTGAGCAGGGCGTCGGCGAGGGATTATACGGAGCCAAAGTCACGGGAGGCGGCGCGGGCGGAACCGTGGCCATTCTCGGCAGGAAAGGCGCCGACGCAGCCTTTCGCAAAGTCGTCAAAGCCTACACCAAAGCCCGAAATATTGAGCCCTTTGTGATGCAAGGCAGTTCAATGGGGGCGGATCGGTTCGGAGTACTTGAACGGTAAAAAAACTACTTGAGCGGAATTGCGGGAAGTCGTTTCAATGTGCGATTGGCGGGGTCGATGGTGATTCCAACTGACTCAAGGGCCGTGACTCCGAGGATAGGCTCTACATTTTCGGGGCCGAAAATCACCCGACCCGCGGTTATTTCTCCCATAAATCGGATTTCGACCAAACCAAATGGGTATTCTTGCTTCGACCCGTCCGCCAGTTCATATACCATTGTTCCCACAGGCTGCACTTGAATCTGCCGAAGCATACCAGCCGGGGCCAGACAATCCGTTGCTCCGGTGTCGACCAGGAAGTCGGCTTCATAATTGCCTGCCGTACTTCCCAAAGCTTTCAAGGTAACAGTTACGTGAGTAAGTCCCATAGCTTTCCTCGTTTTTCTATCATAAAACCAAATAAGATTGGTAGGCAACGCAAGGATTCGAGAGGACATTTTGCCCGAGACGCTGGTGTAAGAAGGAGGTCATGTCTGCGCGGGTTTCGCCTTTTCCCACATCCGAAATCCCCCAACAAAGGCATTCTCATTGTCCCCGAGCCGTGCGCCTGGAGGCAAATCCTTCAGCTTTTTGGAATTTCCTCCACCCAGCACTACGTATTCCGCGCCCAGCGCAGCTTTTAATTCTTCTGTGATCTCGGCAACGTAGCGCCGCCATTTCTTTTTGCCCAGGCGCTCGAGCCCGCGGATTCCCAGGTAATCCTCGTAGGTCTTTTTTTTGTAGGGTAGATGCGCAAGCTCCATCGGCTCCAATTCTCCCTCGATGATTAGCGCGGAGCCGAGTCCGGTCCCCAGGCCGAGAAAGAGCATGCGCCCGCCCTCATAGCTTCCCAGTGCCTGCATGGCCGCATCGTTGATCGTCTTGACCGGGCAGCCGAAGGCCTTGGCAAAATCAAAACCTACCCAGCCGCGGCCGAGATTGAACGGCTCGCGCAAGGGTCGGCCATGGACCACCGGCCCGGGATAACCGATGGAAATCACGTCGTACTTCCAGTCCTTGGTGATCTCCTTCACGTCGCGGACCATCTTGGCGGGCGTCATTTCAGTGTCGGAAACCATCTCCCGCTTCTCGTGCTGGCCCGTAGCCAGCACTTTGACGTGCGTTCCGCCCACGTCGATCACCAGAACCCTCGGAGTTTTCTTTGCAGTGGTAGAGTCCATGAATCCTCCTACTCTCCCGGGTGGTATTTCCGCTCCGTGTGCCCGTAGAGTTGCGAGCGATAGAAATATACGTTGCGGAGATTGCCGGTGCTGTAGCGCACCGCTTCATCATCGAAATGCGGTGAAGCGGGGTTCCCACTCTCGCCGCCCACTGTAATCGCCCTGGCGCGCACGGTTGGTCCGAATTCCACGGCGGCGACGAAACTGTTGCCGCTGTTTCCGTACCACTTCTTCGTCCCGGGGTAGGCGTGGGCGGAAAATGACGCGAGGGACCCCCAATTCGAATAGGTAAATGGCACAGGAATGCTGGGTTTTGAGTCGTCGAAGTGGGGCGCAATGTCATCGCTGAGGCGCTGGAAGCGGTTGATATCTCCCCAGGGAGTTTTCCACGTGCCGAAGTCGCTCGTCAGCCGACCGGATGCGGCTGCCAGCGATTGCAGAAGTAAGTCGGCAGGCGCTTTGCTGCCCACGTAGTCGTAAATGGGCATATCGGCGCGCCGCGCATCGTCGCGGACGTGCCGGCCGATATCTTCACCCCAAAACACTGCGAGCGAGGTGGGCACGGAGTCCACACCCCAGCGATAATCCCAGGCGCGCAACAGGTCAATTTGGCCCGCCAGCTTGGCTTTCAGGGGATTCGTTTCGGGCGCCGCGTCCCAGGCCTTGATGAGCGCGGGCATGGCGCGCTCGAACCACGGCAGGTAACTGTCGAAGGCGGCGCGAATCAGCGAATCGAGTGTGAAATTTTTCTTGCCGCTAAGAAGCCGGATGGCGTGCAACCCGCGCGCCGATTCTCCCCCCGTCTCGACATAGCTCGGAAAATCGTCCTTGTTCAAGCTGCCCGGCCCGGCCGCCGACCATGGCGCGTCGTTCGAGTTATAGAGCCAGCCGCTCTTGGGATCCAGCAGGTGGGGCGATTCATCCACGGTAAGGAGCGGACCCCAGTCGGTCGCCGGATTGCTCCCATCCACGGGCCTCGTCCAGTCAAATTGCGGGTCGCGACGGGGGATAAAATTGGCATGAAAATAGGCGATTTCGCCGTCGGAATCGGCGTAAATCGTGTTGTTGGAGGAATTGGTGTGCAACTCCATGGTCTGGCGGAACGACCGATAGTCCGTCGCCTTGGTGCGCGAATAAGACTGCGTGAGCGCTTTGATGTGCTCCTGCATCATTCTCACCGTCAGCCATTTTCCGTTTTGTTCACCGATTACGGGGCCGTGCTGGGTGCGATAAACAATGAATTTCTTTTCCGCCATCCCCTGGGCGGTCTTGTAGGGAATGCTGATCTCTTCCGCGATGGCTGGAAGTTCTCTGTCTCCATATCTGTAGAAGTAGTGATCGTCTTTTTTCTCGACCGTCTCGAGATAATAGCTGATGTCGTTGACGCCGCTCGTGGTGTGCATCCAACCGCAATGCGGATTGAATCCCTGATAGGTGAAGAATTGTCCCCAGGTCACTGCCCCATAGGCGTCCAGCCCTTCATCGCTGGCCATCTGGAGCTCCGAGCGGAAATAAAAAGACGTGTGGGGATTGATGAGCAGCAGGGCGTGGTGCCCTTTGGTGATCGACGAGGCAAGAGCGATACCGTTTGAGCCGGACGCTTCGCGCATCTCCTCCTGATTCGGCGTCTCCACCTGAGCCATCGGCTCATGGCCATAGAATGCCGCGAGCCGACTGAGGTTGACGTGCTCAATGTCGCCTCCGATGCTCCCTTCCGTGAAGCTGAGCGCCATCCACGGCTCAAAATGCTTGATGACGCGCGGTTGCACTTCCGGATGCTTGTAGAGATAGTAGTTCAATCCGTCGGCAAAGGCGTTCATGAGCGCCGCAAGCCAATCCGGGCTTTGCGCGTATTCGTCCTTCAGCGCTTCGGGATCGATAAACAACTTCATGCGCAGGTCCTGGTAAATCTTGGACTCGCCCTCGTCCTCCGCCAGCCGACCGAGGGCGTTGATGTAATTGGCTTCAACGCGATTGAAATCGTCCTCCGCCTGCGCGTATTCCACGCCGAAAACTGCATCGGCGTCGGTATTGCCGTAGACATGCGCGATTCCCCAATTATCGCGGATGATGGTGACATTCTTAGCCTCGCTCTCCCAGCGGGCCACATCGGAATTGTCAGCGGCGAAGGAGGCGGAGCAGAGGCTTGCTGCAGCCAGAATAAATACGAGCTTCTTAATCAAATGGGCCTTCTATGAATCGTGCCGTGGAATTTGCGACCGGCGATAGGGTATCAAAACAGGGCAGGGAACTGAAGCACGCATGACATTTGGCAAATTTCGCGTGGAACTGTACACTAAGGGACTTTGCTCGGCGCAACCAGCGAGACCTTGTGCGTCTGAAAATCTATTATGAACGACTGACCAAGGACCACGGACCACTACTTTATGTCCACGACTGCTCAACTCGCTCCGGCCGCCAGCAAGGAAAAGATGCTCTGGTATTTCACGTTGCTTGCCACAGCGTCGCTCATCTGGTCGGCACAGGGGACGGCGGTAAAATTTCTCGACCGGGACATGGGGCCGATGGCCATTACCTTTCTCCCGTTTTATGTCACCACCATTCTGCTGGTTCCCCTCCTGATTCGCAAGCGCCGCGCCAATCCCGGAGCCGTGCGGCCCACTTGGTCCGATTGGGGGAGGTTTACGCTGGCGGGCGTGCTGGGGCAAGTCCTCGCGCAGCTTGGAATGACTTGGGGCATTTTGCGTTCGCTCGCTTCCAACGGTGCTGTGCTGAACTTGATGATTCCGGTCATCACCGCCGTGCTCGCTTCATTTATGTTGCACGAGAAACTCTCTCTGCTGCGCGTCGCTTCACTCGCCATCGGATTGGTGGGAGCGCTCTTGGTGTCGGTGGAGGATCTTCGCCACGTTTCCTTCCTCGAAATGAAATTTCTTGTGGGCAACGGCTTGATCCAGGTGGGCTGCTTGGGTTCGTCCTTTTACAACACTTACTGCAAGGGGCTGATGAAGCGCTTTCAGGAAATCGAAATCCTGATTTTCAGTTACGCCACGGCCTCAGTGGCCAGCATTCCGTTGCTCATTTGGGCCGAGCCTTTCACTGGAGCGTCTTCCGCGCACTCGACTGGAAATCCTGGGCGGCGGTTGCCTTCCTGGCAATTTTCATGTACGGCGCATCCATGCTCTTTGTTCTTTGCGGCGCTCGATCACCTGGACGTCACCGTGGCGTCGTTCTCGCTTTACCTGGTCCCCATTTTCGGAGTCCTGCTGGCCGCGGTGATTCTGGGCGAGCGCCTCAGCCTGCTGGCCATGGTGGGCTCGGGAATCGTTTTGGTATCTACTGTTTTGATCATGAAATACAACACCAGCTATTGAAAAGGAGATTTGATATGTCCACAGAAAATGCCGGCTTGCCGGCAAACTTTGAAAACCCTCTGAAGGTGATGCTGCGCGAGGGGAAATTTGTTATCGGTACCACGGTCACCGTGCCGAGCGTTGAAACCGCCGCGCAGGTGGCCACCTTGGGGTTCGACTTTTTGTGGATCGAGATGGAGCACAGCCCCATTACGCTCGAGACCCTGCGCAACATGATTCTGGCGACGCGTGGGATGAAGGCGATGCCGATTGTGCGCGTTCCGGTGAACGAACTCTGGACGGCGAAGCGGGTGCTGGACGAAGGGGCTCTGGGAGTGATCTTCCCATTTTGCAGCACGCCGGAACTGGCGCGCCAGGCGGTGGCGGCGTGCAAATATCCTCCGCACGGGCGGCGCGGCTCAGGCCCCGGTCTTGCCGCCTTCCGCTGGCCGGCGGCCGAGGGTTACCACACATTCGCGGATAACAACGTTCTGGTGATTGTGATTGTGGAACAGGAGCAGGCACTCGAAAACATTGACGCGATTGCCGCTACGCCCGGCGTAGATGTGATCTTCGTCGGCACCAGCGATCTGTCTTTTTCCATGGGCTTGCGCGGAGATTCCAGCCACCCCCGTGTGCAGAACGCCCTGAAGAGAATTCTTGCGGCCGGCAAGGCCAATAAGAAATATGTGGGGCTCCCCGTCAAGAATTCCGAGCAGCTCAAGAATTACGCGGAGCAGGGATTCCAATGGTTCCAAACCGCCACCGAGCTTGGCCTGATGGCGAAGGGCGCCCGCGAGTTGCTTGAACCGCTGGGAAGAGCAGCGGAAGCTTTGCAAAAGGGGCTGCTTTATTAAGGGAGACGGGATACGGGACGAGGGATAAGGGAAAAGGCGTCACTCGCGCGACATTTTTTATCCGACGGTTGTAAATGGAGATAAAGACGTCGCACTATACGGAACGACATAAGTGTTTGCGTATTTGGCTGTAGCGGCGGTCTATGACCGCCGCTACAATTTATGTCGCTCCGTATAGAAATCAAAGGTTCAGCGGGCCCTCGCCAAAGTCATGACAATCTCTCACGAGTTCACCGTTTTTCCCGTATTCCATATCTCTCCATGAACAGATCCAACTACAAATGGTTCGTCGTCGCCATGCTCTGGTGCGTCTGCTTTCTTGATTATGCGGATCGCCTGGGCGTCGCAGCGCTTTTTCCCCTTCTGAAGAGGGAGTTTTCCCTTACCTCGGTCCAATTGGGTTTGCTGGGCTCAGTTGCGGCCTGGATCTATGGTCTGGGCGCTCCGTTCGCGGGCCTGGTGGCGGACCGCATCCGACGCAAAACGGCGATTCTCGGCGGACTTTTCGTCTGGAGCGCCATAACCGCCTGCGCTGTCATTTCGCGCTCCTTTCATTCCTTACTTTTCTTCATGGCGGCACTGGGCGCGGCAGTAACCATCTATTTCCCCTCGGCCATGTCGATGATCAGCGATTACCATGGCAAAAGAACGCGCTCGCGGGCGATGGGAACGCACCAGACGGCCGTTTATGTGGGCACGATCGGCGGCGGCTTCCTGGGCGGACTGATCGGGGAGCATTTCGGCTGGCGTTGGTCGTTCATTATTTTCGGGGGGCTGGGAGTTCTGCTGGCGCTCATCCTTACGGGCCCCCTTCGCGAACCGCGGCGCGGCGCGGCGGAATTGGAAGAGGGAAGCTCCAAATCGCCGGAGAATCAACTCGCAGTGGCGCCGGCACTTGAATCCATCAGAATGATTCTCGGAACGCCCACGGCGGTCCTGCTGATGGGCGCCTTCATGTGCGCGAATTTCGTCGGTCTGGTGCTGCTGGTGTGGATGCCGAGCTTCCTTTACGAAAAATTCCACATGAGCGTGGCCATGGCGGGGCTTTCCGCCACCTTGTACGCGCAGGTCACCAGCATGGTGGGCTCGCCGCTGGGCGGGCTGCTGGCCGATGTCCTTCGCCGCCGCTGGATGGCGGGCAGGGTAATGGTTCAAGCCCTGGGATTGTTTATTGGAGCTCCGTTCGTCTTCATTTGCGGACGCGCGAGTTCAATGTCCGCTGTCATGGTGACGCTCGCGGCCTGGGGATTCTTCAAGGGTCTTTACGACGCCAACATTTTCGCCGCGGTCTTTGACGTCATTCCGCCGCAGGTGCGCGGCACGGCGGCCGGTTTCATCAACATGATGGGGTGGCTGGGAGGAGGAGCGGCGCCCGTGATCATCGGCATCGCAGCCGAGCGAATCGGCGCGAGCCAGGCAATTTCACTCTCCTCCGCCATCTATGTGGCCGCGGGAATTCTGCTCTCCACAGCAGCGGCCTTCTTCATCCGCCGCGATATCACCCGCGTCGAAGCGAGGTAGCGCGGAGACGGGCGCAGAAACCTGCAGATTCTTGGATTATCCACAATCAGGCCAGGAATCCCCGGAAGCGCTTGGGGGAAATTGCATAGCCGGGGAAAATTCCGGAGGTGTCCTGCACTCCCAGGTGGCGGACGGCGACTTCGGCGAAGACATCGCGGAAATCAGTGGTCAGCGCCAAGTCGCGGCCTTCGTGGAGTTGATGATCCTTCAGGCCGGGCCAGTCTCCGTAGACTTTGCCACCCTTCACCGGTCCGCCGAGCACGAACATGGCGTTGGCGTGGCCGTGGTCGGTGCCGCGATTGCCGTTTTCACGCGCGGTGCGGCCGAATTCCGACATGGTGAGCACGGTGATGTCCGCCATCTGCTCGCCCATATCCTTGTGAAACGCGGCAAGCGCATCGCCAAATTCCTTCAGGCGATTGGCCAGTTGGCCGGTCACTCCGCCTTCGTTCACGTGATTGTCCCATCCGCCGACTTCCGCGAAGGCCACTTGCAGTCCGGCATCGGATTTAATGAGTTGCGCGACTTGCTGCAAGCTCTTGCCCAGCGGCCCCTTGGGATATTCCGCGCCATTGGCGGGCTGATATTGGCCAATCTGAATTCGTTGCAGCGTGGAGATGGCCTCAAAGGTTTCTTGTGCAGTGCTGGAGAGCAAACGGTCGGTGGCAGTCGCATACATTTCTTCAAACGCGTTTGCAACCAGTTGAACTCCGCGCGCCTGAGGGTTCGCATTACCGGCCAGACGGAAGCCTTGCAGGTCCTGAGTGCAGAGGCACGATGCCGATCCCATCATGGTGCGGGGAGTTGACGAGGCGAAAGCCACGGCCCGGAACGGCGAAGCGTCGGGCTCCGGCGCGCCTTGCAGGAAGCGATTCAGCCAGCCGTCGGGAGTGGACTTCACGCCCGGCGTCGCCGATTCCATATAATCCTGCGCATCGAAGTGCGAGCGCGTGCTGTCCGGCGAGCCCGAGGCGTGGATAATGGCCAACTGGCGGGAGTCAAACAACGGCTTAAGTGATGAGAGGCTGGGATGCAGACCGAAAAAACCGTCGAGATCAATGGCGCTCGGGTCGCTCTCGCTTCTTTTCGAGGGCTCGGGAATGGCGATGGTGGGGCGCATGGAGTGATACTCTTTTTCGCCGAAGGGAATGACGATGTTCAGCCCATCCGCCGCTCCGCGCTGAAAAATCGCCACCAGGATTTTCCGCCGTCCTGGCGCTTCGAGCGCATAGGCCGCCCGTCGCAGGAAGCTGGGCACAAGTCCGGCGCCAAAAAGGCTGAGGCCGGAAGTTTTCAGGAAATAACGCCGCGAAATGCTCATGCCTGCCTCGCTTTCTCAAACCGGGCGTCAGGATTCACGTGCCAGCAAAACCCAGCCACTACCACTTGGGATTTTTGTCTGACACCTGACACGTCAAGCCTGACGTTTTCGATCTACCGGCGCTGGAATTCCGGCGAGCCCAGAAGTAGGGCCGCCACCAGTGTAGTCTTGGGGAATGCGCCCGGCCTGCCTTCTCCGGCGTTCCCGATTTCTTCCAGGCTCTTCATCACCGCCGCCTTGGTGTCGGCGGAAACCTCGCCGCCCAGAGTGCGCTGTGCAAAATTGTCCCAAATGGCTTGGGGATCGTCCGAAGGCGTCAAAGCTTGCAGGTCGAGCTGCGTCCCGCGAATGCGATTGGCGGCAAGGGTCATGGAAAAATTCATTCTTGCCAGCAATGTTCCGGAATTGATCCAACTGCTGGCGCGGTCGGGATAGCCCGTGGGGGCTTGATACTGGAAGAGCGGCTGCCCCGTCCGCATGATCATGCCCATCAGCGGCGCGTCGGCGTCGGATTCCGCGTCGAGTGCCCGAAACGAACTGGTAACCAGCTCAAAGGGCGATTTCACTTTCGCCCGAAACGCTGTGGGAAAATTGAATTCGGGCGAGGTCAAAATCGTCTTGAGGATGGAGGGAACATCGCCCTGAGATTGGGCGAAAGTGCGCGCCGTGCGGTTTACCACCGAGGCTGGAGGATTTTCAGAAATGAAGTAGCGGCAAAGCTTCAGGGAAATGAAATGCGCGGTGGAGGGGTGCGCGGAAAGAATTTGAAGCACCTCGATG
>JASHTO010000399.1 GCA_030040515.1 Terriglobia bacterium | reverse complement strand
ATAACTGAGCCCCATCAGCACGGCTCCATCTACCAGCCGCAATTGCCCACCCTTCACTCTCCCCAACACCTCTACCCTTTCCAATTCCCGCCTGCTCATCAACGTTCGCCCCAATCTGACCTCCTCTCGGAGGTCTCATTAGGGGACATTTCTATCGAGGTGAAAAGGGGACATTATCAAAGAGACACAACAGTGTGGCTGAATAGTGTGACAGGTGGGATTGGGCCTGAGGCCGTCCCCTCTGTGGCGCGGGCGTCTCCACCGGCCGTTATAGGCACGCTACCACCCAATACGCCTGTGTGGGGCTGGAATCAGCGCGGGGCAGTCCACGCGCCGCCCCTGCGACCACCGGAACGTCTCCGCATGCTGACGACAAGCGGCTTGTTCGGGTCGTCCTTTGTGTGTAGGATGAGCATCTTTCCGCTCGTCCTCAATTTCAGGTGGTGACATGCAACGACTGGCATCCGCGCTTTTGCTTGTACTGTGGCTGGCGAGCCTTGCGGCGGCCCAGGAAAGCAGACCCGGCGGCGGCGGCTCGAATGTCCCCCGGGGATGGTCCACCCAGGCGCACCAGGACTTTCAGCGGGGGCTGGCCGAGGCGCGGAGCGGCCAGGACGATCTCGCCACGGCCGATTTCCATGCATCCATTGCGCTTGATTCCAACCACATAGAAGCCTTCGAAGCGCTTGCCGCGATGCTCGCCAAGAGAGGGCAGTGGCGAACAATTGTCCAATACTGGGCGGTATATATCCAACGGCATCCCGAGGATGGCCGGGCTTACTGCGAACGCGGCACCGCTTATTCGTGGCTCCAGGATGATAACCATGCGCTCGCCGACGCCGACAAGGCGTGCAGCCTGAGCATTCAGCACTGCTGCCAGGAAGCGAAGAATTATCGGGCGCATCCTGCTCCGTGGGCGCTCTCTCCCATGCCCGCGGCGGCGAGCGGATCCGGGGAAGGCTCCCAAGCCGCACCAGGCTCCATCGCACCCTTGAGTGGTTCCACCGATGGTTCGACTGGCTCAGGGACGAGCACGTCCACCCCTTCCCGAGAGGCCGGTCCGGCGAGGGTGACGCCGAATCAGACCGGGGCCTTTCTTCGCTCGGGCACCGCGATGATCCCATTTTCTCTCACCATCGAAACGACGCCGAACCCGTCCGTGGCCGGGCAGCCCGTGACGGTCAGCTTCAAAGTTGCGCCCCTTGCCGGGCAGGCTGCGGGCCCCACGCCCACCGGCACGGTCGTGGCGAGGACATCAGAAAGCACGTGTGAGGCCTCCGTCGAGGAAGGTCACTGCTCCCTCGTCATCCACAACGCGTCGGATACCTTGCTGGCAGAATACAAGGGGGACAGGAAATTCATTGTTATTCCCATGATCGTTCGGCACACGGTGACCGATTTTGATATCTCCGCATCCCTTGGGTTTTCCATCGAGGCCGGAAGCAAGGAAAGCTACGAGATAAGAATCCGGCCGGTGAACGGCTTCCGCGGCGCCGTGTCGCTTTCCTGCGCTACTTCTCCTGCCCTCGCCAAGTGCAGTTTTTCACCCCAATCCGTGACGCTGGGCGGGAGCGACAGCGCCAGCAGCACGTTGAGGGTGCAGACGAGCGATAAGGCGGATTACAAACTCTCGGTCACGATCACGGGAATTTCAGGTAGCGGCAACCCTCGTACTGGCGGGTTGACGCACCGTGCGCAAAGCGACCTTTCGGTTCTGCACTTCTACGCATCTTCACACGATCGCGCTGACGACCTCCCGGAGAGTGTGGTGGTCATTTACGTCGTCTTGCTTGCCCTTGGCGCACTCATTGGGTTCGTTGTGTTCCTTGCTGGTTTCGGGATTTTTGGCGACCTTCGGGCGGTTGAGAACACGCCCGAGACTCCGATTGCCGGCGTCGCGATGGGTCTGGTGCACATTTGCGGCCAAGCCGTCGGCGATGAACGCCTGACCAGCCCGGTGACCAGCACGCCGTGCTTCGGTTACCGGGTTGACGTCAAAATCGGTCCCCTGGCGCCCTTTCAGACCTACACGAAAACCGCAAATTTTTATCTGCAAGACGCCAGCGGCACGGTGCTGGTGAACCCGGACGGAGCCCAATTGGACTTGGCCGGGGGCGGGACCGCCGAGCGGGTGGTAAAAACCAAGGAAAAGTCTTCGCGGGCGGGTGAACCCTCTGACCAGGAACTACGGATGTGGGCCTTTCGGCACTTCGGTGATTCTAACAACCACACCGCCCTTTTCGAGCACCTGATGTTTAGAGAGTACTGCATCCTGCCGGGCCAGCGGTTGAATGTGGCGGGAACCTGCGTGGAAAATCCACAATCGAAGGATGCACAGGACCATAACATGATTGCGAGGGGCACCCCTTTTGTGATTTCCTGTGGAACTGAGGAGCGAGTTGAGGGATGGCTGCGCTGGCGCGCCGCCCTCTCACTCATCGCGGGCGCCGCAATAACCATTATCTGCGTCGGGTTGCTCATCCTGTTCGTTGAAGGCGTGAAAGGGGTATAGCGTGCCCCCGCTAATCCTTGGGGAGATCCCCCGGCTCTGCCGGGGAGGCACCGTTCAGGGAATCAGCAATTCCCCGCCTTTCATCGCATCGAAAAGACCCCTCACCCTATCACCCCTTCTCCCCTCTTCCCTCTCCCCAGGGGAGAGGGAAGAGGGGAGAGGGGGAGGGGAGTTGGGGTGAGGGGTTTCTTGGCGGGGGTGGTCAGGCCCCTTTGAGGGGCCAGCCACCGCCAAGCCCCCGGCTCTGCCGGGGGGATGTTTACTCGTCTGTGGGATTTGGAAGTATTGCCACGCCTCCGTCGTCAACGCTCGATGGGTCGCAAAGCACACCACCAGCCACCGCAGTAATTACGAATGCTCTGGATTTCCTGAGCGGCAGGCCGATACCTCTGGGCGGGGGTATTGCGGGCCATGGCGTCCAGCTTTCACCCATGACTTCTGGGAATAGCGGCGGCACTTCCGCAAATAGTCTCGTTTCCATTACGGTGACACCGTCGAGTTCCTCCCTCGCCTAATGAAGGCTCAGCCGGACCGCGCGGAATGCTCCATGCGGAGATTGCACTTCCCCTTCTTATTAAGGAGGGTAGCATCTGGCGGCGCGGCCGTGCTGGGACTGCGCACGATTCCGAATTTCAGATTCATGATAGCGGACTGCCTGCTGTCCGTTCGGAATCCTCCTTGCGGAGACATACTGGCTGGGTTGTAATAGTCCTCGATGGACGCGAAGCGCCAGGACGCTGCGGAAATCGTGCGCCGGCTGCGGGCCGAAGGGTTTGAGGCTTATTTCGTCGGCGGGTGCGTGCGCGACATGCTGATGGGCCGCGCGCCGAAGGATTATGACGTCACCACGGCCGCCACTCCTGACCAGGTGCTGCGGCTTTTCCCCGAAGCGCTGACCATGGGCGCGCAGTTCGGCGTGGTGATGGTGCCGCGCGAGGCCGGAAATGTGGAGGTGGCCACGTTCCGCAGCGACGGCGCTTACGCCGACGGGCGGCATCCGCAGGAGGTGCGCTACTCGCGGACGGCACAGGAGGACGTTCGGCGGCGCGACTTTACCGTCAACGGCCTGCTTTTCGACCCATTGAGTGAGGCCGTGCTCGACTACGTGGATGGGCAAGCAGATCTTCGGGCGCGCCGCCTGCGCACCATCGGCGACCCGGCCGAACGCCTGAGCGAGGATCGCCTGCGCATGCTGCGCGCCGTGCGCTTCACGGCGCGCTTCGGCTTCAAGCTTGACCCTGAGGTGCTTCAGGCCATCCGCCGGCTGGCCCCGCAGATTCATTCCGTAAGCGCCGAACGCGTGCGCGATGAAATCGTCAAAATTCTCACCGAGGGGCCGGCGCGCGCCGGGTTCGAACTGCTGGATGAGGCGGGCCTGCTTGCGGAAGTGCTGCCGGAAATCAAAAAAATGCAGGGCGTCGAGCAGCCGCCGGAATTTCATCCCGAAGGCGACGTGTGGATTCATACGTTGATGATGCTGGAAGGGCTGCGCCGCCCTACCCCAACGCTGGCGCTGGGCGTGCTGCTGCACGACGTCGGGAAGCCGCCCACCTTCGCGGTGCGCGAGCGCATCCGCTTCGACAATCACGTGGAAGTGGGCGCGAAAATGGCGGAGGAGGTCTGCGCCCGCCTGCGCGTTTCCACGCGCGAGACCACGCGCATCGTCGAACTGGTGCGCCACCACCTGCGGTTCAAGGATTTTCCCCGCATGAGGCGCTCCACGCAGCTTCGCTTTATCCGCATGGAGGGGTTTGAAGAGCACTTGGAGCTGCACCGGCTCGACTGCCTGTCAAGCCACCGTGATTTGAACAACTACGAGATGGCGCGAAGGATGCTCGAGGAGACGCCCAGGGAGGAAATCAAGCCCGCGCCTCTGCTGACGGGCAGGGATCTGATCGCCGCCGGATATAAACCCGGGCCGATTTTCAAGACGATCCTGCGGGCCGTGGAAGACGCCCAGCTCGAAGGGCGAATCCACGACCATCAGGAGGCTATGAGTTTTGCCTATGACCAGTTTCCTTCGCCAGGCGAGCACCCACCCGGAAGTTGAGGTGCGTCAGCCTTTGTCGGCGATTGCTGGAATACCCACAGTGTTCCCCACGGGGCGACCTCCCGCGGCCGCGAGAATCTTTCCTTCAACTCAATTAGAATAACAGCGCGCCGCGTGTAGATGTCTCGCAGCGGCCGTTCACCAGGATTCAAAGTATGCATTCCCCCGCTTCCGGCAAACCGACTTTGGTTTTCGACGGCGATTGCAGCTTTTGCCGCCTCTGGATCGAGCGCTGGCGAGCGCTTACCGGAGAACGAATTCAATACGCGCCCTATCAGCAGGCGGCGGAAAAGTTCCCGCAGGTTCCCCGCGAAGAATTCGTTCGCTCGGTTCAATTGATTCATCCGGACGGCAAGGTTTCGAGCGCCGCGCGCGCTGTTTTCGAATCACTCGCCGTGGTTCCCGGACTCGGCTGGATGCTTTGGGTTTATCTGCACATTCCCGGGGTGGCACCAGTTTCCGAATTGTTTTACCGATTTGTCGCGCGGAACAGAAATCCGCTTTATCGGCTCACGCGACTTTTTTGGGGAAAGCATTTTGAGCGTCCGACTTTCTCACTTGCCTCGTGGCTCTTCATGCGCCTGCTCGGCGTAGCTTATTTCTTCGCGTTCCTCTCCCTCGCCACCCAGGTTCTGGGATTGATGGGCAGCAATGGAGGAATCCTGCCTGCCAGGGAATTTCTCGAAATGGTCGAGGCGCGCGTGGGTTTGGAGCGCTACTGGTTTTTCCCCACCCTCGCGTGGCTGAATTCGAGCGACGCCGCGCTGCGAGCGATGAGTATCGGCGGCGCAGTGGGTTCGGTCCTGCTGATTCTTGACGTCACCCCGCTTCCGGTTTCATCGGTACTGTGGGTACTGTATCTTTCCCTGGTCACGGTGGGGCAGGACTTTCTGGCCTTTCAATGGGACAACCTTTTGTTGGAGGCCGGATTTCTAGCAATCCTGATGGCGCCGTGGCATCTCTGGCCGCGCGCACTGCGGAAATCTTCGCCGCCCAGGTTCGCGCGCTGGTTACTTTGGTTTTTGCTGTTTCGACTGATGTTTTCATCGGGTGTGGTGAAGCTCACAAGCGGCGACCCGACCTGGCGGAATCTCACGGCGCTCGAATACCATTACTACACGCAGCCGCTGCCCACAGTTTTTGCCTGGTACATTCACCTCGCGCCCGCGTGGTTCCAGCAGGCCTCCGTGATCTTCATGTTTTTCGTGGAGATGGCTGTTCCCTTCCTTATTTTCGCTCCGCGGCTCTGGCGATTCGTGGGCGGAGGATTGCTGATCCTGCTTCAACTCCTGATCGTCCTGACCGGCAATTACGCGTATTTCAATTTGCTCACGATTGCTCTTTGCCTGTTGCTCTTTGATGACGCATTTCTCGCGCGATTCTTTCCGCACGCGCTGGCGGAGCGGCTGTGCGCGCATCTTCCCGGCCCTCGGCGGTTTTCGCTCCGCCGCTGGTTGACCATGCCTTTCGCCGTCATCCTATTTGCGGCTGGGCTGCTCCAGCTCGCAGACCTGCTGGCCATTCAGTGGCTGCCCTCCGCGGCGTTTCAAATGCTTGCGGACCTTCAACCGCTGCGTATTTCGAATGGGTACGGGCTCTTTGCAATCATGACCACGTCTCGCCACGAAATCGTCATTGAGGGCAGCAACGACGGCGAAACCTGGCTCGACTACGAATTCAAATACAAGCCCGGTGACTTGCACCGCGCGCCCCGCTGGGTCCAGCCGTTTCAGCCGCGCCTGGACTGGCAAATGTGGTTTGCCGCGCTGGGGGACTACCGCAGTTCGCCGTGGTTCGGCCAACTGATGCTGCGCTTGCTGGAGGGCTCCCCGCACGTGCTGAACTTGTTTGAGCGAAACCCGTTTCCGCACGCACCACCGAAATATGTGCGCGCGGTCATCTATGACTATCAGTTCACAAGCTGGTCCGAGCGCCGATTGCAAGGTGATTGGTGGCGCCGCCGTTTGCTGGGTGATTATTTTCCTGTTGTTGCCTTGAAGCAACCCGAGTCCGGCGGAGCGCCATGACGAATGCGGCGGGCGGGGATTCCTCAAAGTGTTTTCCTCCTTGAATTTGACGGGACTGCATCAAGGGACCCCAAGATTTACGATGCGCTTTTTTGCACCGCGATGATTCAGGTAGGTATAATGGCCATCGAAGGAACCGGATCGTGATGAAACGATTTTTCCGAAACGGCGGGATAAAGCTAGCCCTGCTCGTGTCCTCATTTTGCCTTTGCACGGCGGGATGGGGAAGCGATGCGGATTCAGGGCCCGTCCTTTTCAATCGCGATATTCGTCCCATA
>JASHTO010000398.1 GCA_030040515.1 Terriglobia bacterium | reverse complement strand
TGAAGGAAATTTACGAGCAGCCGCGCGCCGTGCGTGACACGGCGCTGGGAAGATTTTCGCCCGAGTCCGGACAGGTCTTTCTCGACGAAATGGAAATCAGCGAGGACGATTTTCGCGCGTTCAAGGAAATCCGCATCGTGGCCGCAGGAACGTCTCGCCACGCGGGCCTGGCGGGCAAAGTCATGATCGAGCGCCTGGCGCGTGTGCCCGTGGAAGTTCATTACGCCTCGGAATTCCGCTACCTCGACCCGCTGGTGGATGCGCAAACACTCACTCTGCTGGTCACGCAATCGGGCGAAACCGCGGACACCATCGCCGGTCAGCGCGAGGCGCAGGCCAAGCATTCCAAGACGCTGGCCATCTGCAACGTGCTCAGCAGTATGGTGCCACGCGAAGCTCATGGAACCATCTACACGCACGCCGGGCCGGAAATCGGCGTGGGCTCCACCAAAACCTTCACCGCGCAGTTGACGGCGCTCTACCTCTTTGCGGTCTACCTGGGCCAGACGCGCGGGCAGTTGCCGGTCGAACAAGCCAGGAAACTTCTGGCGGATCTGACCGCGTTGCCCAAGCAGCTTGAGAGCGTACTGCAGAAGGACGATGAGCTCGAAGATTTCGCGCGGCACTTCTACCGCTCGTCGGATTTTCTGTTTCTCGGACGCGGCGTGCACTTCCCGGTGGCTCTCGAAGGCGCGCTGAAGATGAAAAAATTTTCGTACATTCATGCCGAGGCGTGTCCCGCCGGCGAGATGAAGCACGGGCCCATCGCGCTGATCGCGGACGGCATGCCGGTGGTGGTGATCGCCACCTGCGATTGGACCGCCGAGGATTCGCGTGCCCGCTACGAGCGAACCATCTCCAACATCAAAGAAGCCAAGGCGCGCGGCGCCACCATTCTGGCTTTGGTAAGTGAGGGCGACCATGAAGTGAGCGACATGGCTGACCACCTGATCGTGCTGCCGCCCACCAACGAGCTGCTCTCTGCGATATTGGAGGTCGTGCCGCTGCAATTGCTCGCCTACCACATCGGCGTGCTGCGCGGTTGCGACGTGGACCAGCCGCGCAACCTGGCGAAGTCTGTGACGGTGGAGTGAAGCTCGACCGGCGAGTTCTGCATGAAAGTTGTCTACTCCGACCAATACGACCTGAACCTGGGCAACCACGTTTTTCCCTCCATCAAATATCGACTCATCAAAGAAAAGCTGCTGCGCGATGGGATCGTGAGCGCTCAGGACATCGTCGCACCGCCCGCCGCTTCCGTGGATGACATCGCGCTCGTGCACGACCGCGAGTACATCGGCAAGTTGCAGTCCGGCAAGCTCTCCTACATGGAAATTCTGCGGCTGGAGATTCCTTACTCGCCGGAACTGGTGCGCGCGGTGTGGCTTGCGGCGGGCGGATCGATTCTTGCCGCGCAACTGGCGCTCGCGAACGGCGTGTCGGCCAACATCGGCGGCGGGTTTCATCACGCCTACGCCGATCACGGCGAGGGATTTTGCGCGCTGAACGATTTTGCCATCGCCATTCGACGTCTTCAAAAGGACAAGGCCATCGCGCGTGCCATGACCGTGGACTGCGACGTGCACCACGGCAACGGCACGGCCGCCATCTTTGCCAAAGACCCGAGCGTGTTTACGCTCTCGATTCATCAGGAGAACAACTACCCGTTTCCCAAGCCGCCCAGCACGCTCGACATCAACCTGCGCGACGGCGCAGAGGACGACGAATATCTCGAGGAACTGGAGAAGGGTCTCGACCTCGCGCTCAGACAATTCAAGCCCGAGCTGATTTTCTACGTGGCGGGCGCCGACCCTTATCGCGAGGACCAGCTTGGTGGCTTGCGGCTCACGCTTGAAGGACTCGAGCGGCGCGACCGGCTGGTTCTTGAGAAAGCCGAAGCCAGAAAAACCCCAGTCGCTATCGTTCTCGCCGGCGGATACGCGCGCCGAGTGGAAGACACCGTGCAAATTCAGGCTAATACAATCAGGCTGGCGAAAGAGTTTGCGAGGTAGGCGCTCAGTCTAAGTTGGGTTACGTGGGTGACTCGGCTTGGACATCACGTGGCTGGGTGGTCTGTTCAACTTCCAACATTCCAGGGATCGGCGATTCCCGCCGCTACGTCTTCAGTTGTTGCCCTCCCGAAGTACGCTCCAGCTTTGACTCGAAACTTCGATCGCGTAACATCATCCATTTCCAAAATCTTTCTTCTCAAAACCTGGTTGTAATCTCTCCATGCCACCGTCATGCACAGTCCATAGTCTGCAACGTAGTCGTCAGGCAGATCAGGCAAGTTTCCGAGGTAAAACAACCTATAGTGTGGTCTCTCTGTTCCGTAGGGATCCACGTTCGCCTTTAAGACGTCGAACTGTTTCGAACGCCGCAGGCTTTCAGGAACTGGAAGGACCCTGCACAGCGAAAGTGACGGCGGTGGCGGATCCTGTTTAGAGTCCACATCACAGCACTGAGTTAGCACCGCGCACAACGCGGAGACCACGTGAATCTGACCGATGAGGTAATGGTTCTTCCCGATCTGTTCGGTTTTTCCAGCAAGCGTTACACTCTCTCCTGTTCCTTCTTTGTGAGTTCCAAGCAACAGCGTGGGGCTGTCCATTCTTGCCAAGGGAAACATCACATCCTTTATTATGTCCCCCTGTCGCAGCGTTGTGGGGTCAGTCTTCGAGGCAAACATGGATCAGATCTCATAACCAGTTACCGGCAAGCCCGGTTGTGTTGGAGACTTCACCTTCTGAAGGATCGCCGATGGCGCCTGCGCGGGTTCTCCAACCGAGTATTCAACCTCAGCTTCACGAGAGCGAGATTGCTGAAGTTCCAACACCATGGCCCTATACCGGGCAAGCTCTCTTTGAAGCTGCATTATGATGTCCTCATAGAATCGTATGATGATCGGATCGTATCCATAGTGGCGTTGGATCTTGGGCGAGAGCCAAGCCCACTCATCCTTTAGGATACCGTCTTCCCGCCGCGTCGAGCCGCCACGCGCAGTAGTTGTTTGGCAAGTGAGAAAGTCTCGCTCATATATCCTCTCCATATCAGCCGATATGGAAGTCTGAATCCTGCCATCGAAATTTGAAACTGTCGCCAATTTTATTCTCCTCGCATGATCTGCTTGTATTCCTCGGTGACGTGCTCAAGGAATCGCACCTGAATCCGTTCATGAAACTGGTCCAATAGTTCGGGCAGAACCGAAGCATCTTTCACGCCGAAGGCATAGCAGTCAAGGTCCAAAACATAAAGTAGAAGTTCAGCTTTTGTCGGGACTTCGATCAAAGCCGACCGGACCGTTAGTTTGTGGGGGCCAGCCTTCAGCCGAAACTCTGTCATGAATTGTTCAATGAACTCCGGGTCAAAGCGAGCAAAATCGACCGGCGCATTCACGTACCGTCGCAATTGTTCCATGCCGGCGCCGGGTGGTAGCTCAATATGATTTACGTAACGGAGGCCTGCACGATGATACGAGTGAATCGCAAACTCCTCCGTGAACTTTGAGAGTTGGCTAACCACTTCAGCCTTGAAATCTTCAAATGTGGTATACCGGTTAAACACAAGCACAAAGTTTTCTTGTGATACCTTGATCAAGCGCCTCATCGAAGCGTTGGAGAAGACATAAGTGTGCAGTTGCCGTCCCTCCACCTGCGGCGCATCTTCCTCCCCAACCTGGGGGTATTCTTCGGCCAGCCTGTCTTGGACACGCCAAATCTCAGTATTAATTCGAAGCCTCGGCGTGTACCGCACCTCGCACGCGACCTCCCTCACAGCTGGCTTGGTGAAAACTTCTTGAAGTTCAGATTCCAGCACTGCGTCTCCCCTTGTATTTTGCTCTACCCCCGCGATTTTTTTGCAATCATCACTCCTTGTCGCATTAATTTCTCTTCATTCTCCCATACCCACGTATGCACGATGGTCGCTGCGACTTGCGCCTTATTTTTCCCAAAAATCCCAATCCTTGCCAAATCATCCAGAATCCTGTCTGTTGTCGAATCCAATGACAACGGGACTTTGATCGTCGCTATTTTGTTCCGGGCCGTCATTCTTGCTAGAGTCTAATTAGTGCCTAACTAGGAATCAAGTGGTATCTTCTAAGAAAACTAAGCCGTCATAGGTAGAGTCACCTGATTGGGTCATGGGGAGTTATCCTTTGATGTTCACCAGAAGTGAATTCATCGATCCGGAGCGGAAGCCTTCGAGGTCGAGGGTGACGAACTTGAAGCCGAGGGGTTTGAAGATATCAACAAACTTGCGGGTCATGGCGGGGTCGAGCGCGCGGGGCAGTTCTTCCGTGGAAATTTCGATGCGCACAAGCTCGTCGTGGTAGCGCACGCGGAATTGGCGGAAGCCCAGACTGCGGACGGCTTCTTCGCCTTTCTCGATGATGGCCAGGCGCTCCGGCGTGACTTCAATTCCATAGGCGATGCGCGAGGAGAGGCACGCAGAGGCGGGGCGATCCCACACGGGCAGGTCGACTTGGCGCGAGAGTTCGCGGATATCGGCCTTGGTCAGGCCCGCGTCAAGCAGCGGCGTCAGGACTTTGTGCTCGCGCGCGGCCTGCTGGCCGGGGCGCCAGTCGCCCAGATCGTCTTTGTTAATGCCGTAAGCGACGGCGGAAAAGCCGCGCCGGCCTGCCAGATCATCGAGCTTGTCAAAAAGTTCGTCCTTGCAGTGATAGCAGCGGTCGGCGTTGTTGGCGCGATAGGCGGGATTGGCGAGTTCGTCGGTTGAAATAAACTCGTGAGGAAAATGAAAGCGCTCGACGCATTTTTCTGCCTCCGCGCGATCGCGCGCGGAATAACTTGCGCTCAGCGCCGTCACAGCGAGCATCCGGTCGCCCATCGCCTGGTGCGCGGCGTAAGCAAGGAA
>JASHTO010000397.1 GCA_030040515.1 Terriglobia bacterium | reverse complement strand
TCGGATGGCCCACGGTCCCGCGCCTGGCGCCGATTTGTTTCTGGCCGCTGCCCACGTACCCCGACGATTCCACTGAAACCACGGGCGAAAGCTCGGTGCATCCGTAGCCTTGCAGGAGATCAAATGAAACTTTTCGCGAAAGGCGTCCGCAAGTTCAGGCTTCATCCGCTCAGCGCCCACAATGGCAACTCGCAAGGAAGCGAAATCCTCGGCCGCGCAACGGCGCACGTACTCGCCCGCGAAGGTCGGCGTGGAAATCAGGATTGTGACCTGATACTTCCGGCACAGATCGCCGATCTTGCGCGCCTCAAGGGGGTTCGTGTGGTAGGCGACAACGAAACCCGAAACCGCGGGCAACCAAAGTCCGATCGTGAAGCCGAAGGAATGAAAAAACGGAAGGATTCCCAACAGGCAATCGCTCCGGTTGACATTGATTGCCTGCTGAACGCCTTCCAGATTTGAAACAATGTTTCTGTGGCTCAGCATGACGCCCTTCGGAGTTCCGGTGCTGCCACTCGAAAAGATTACCGTTGCCAGAGAGTCAAGTCCCAAACCACGTGGAATGAGCCACCGTCGAAGCAGGGCCACGGGGGCAAGTCGGGCGATTGCTGCCCAAATCAGTTTGTCGCTGCGGGCAAAGGTTTTCGCGATGTCTTCAATCATCTTCATGCCTGGCTGCTTCTCGATTCCGGCCCTCTCCAGGAGTTTCTCCGTGGTGAAAATGGTTTTGAGACCGGCGCGCTCCACGGCAATGTCCATGGACTGTTTTGAGGCCGTGTAATTCAGGTTCACCGGCACGCGGCCCGCCAGACTGATGCCGAAATTGAGGAGCGCAGCAGGCAGTGAAGGCGGCAGCAGGACGCCGATCATTTTCTCCCCGGGACAATGCTCGATGACGTGACGCCGGAAGAGCAGCGAACCAATCAGGACCTCTCCAAACCGGGCTTTGCGGCCGGTTGAATCGGCCATGGCGAAACGCCGCCAGTTGCGACGCGCGCTGTCCAGGAACATTTCCGGCAGGGGCCTCTGCACTTCACCCCGGCGAGCGAAGGCGTCCGCACTCAGCGCCATGACCGCTTGACGCACCTGGAATGCGCCGGTATCGCCCGGCAGTGGCGCGCCGAAACTTACGGTGACGCGGTAAGGAATGCGGCGTGGCCATTTGAAGAAGAAGCGTCCGCGCTCGAAGCTGAAAATGCTGCCCCAGACGCGGTCAAGGTGCACGGGAATGATGGGAACCGGCAGACCGCGGGTAATGCGCTCAAACCCGCGCCGAAAACGCAGCAAATTCCCCGTGCGCGTAATGGCGCCCTCGGCGAAGATGCACACCAAATCGCCTTCCCGCAGGCGGTTTTGAGCCTCACGCAGTGACTCCACCAACTCGCGCGGCTTGTCCCCTTCCGCAATCGGTATGGCGCCCATCAGCTTCACAAGCCAGTGGATTCCAGGCGTCTCGTAAAATTGCCGGAACATCAGGAACCGAACGAATCGCGACGTGCAAGCGCCCATCAGGAACGGATCGGCGAAAGAGATGTGATTGCAGACCAGGAGCGCCGGTCCGCGTCGCGGCAGATTTTCCGCGCCACGCACTTCAATCCGGTAAAACGTGTGTGCAAGCAGGAAGAAGCAGAGGCGCACCATGAAATCGGGCAATACCGTTAAAATGTGCCAGGTCGCACCGAAAGAAATCACCGCCATCACCAGTAATATCTGGTTGGCCTGCATTCGGCAGGGGCCGGCGAGCAAAGCGAAGATCCCCGCGCCGACAAATACTCCGGTAAAGGTCAGTACATTTGAGGCAGCGATGACACGACCCTTGGAGTGTTCACCGGCGTGAGCTTGCAGATACGATTGCAGGGGAATGATGAAAATTCCGCCCGAAAAACCGATCAGGAAATGGCCAGCGAAAACGGCGGCCACGGAGTGGTAAACCCAAAAGAGAAGAATCCCGAAAACGCCTAGCCCCACGGACCCAATGGGCACCAGGCCGAGCTCTACCTGGTCGCCGGAGAGCTTGCCGGCCACGAAGGCGCCCAGTCCGATGCCGATCGACACCGAGGCGGTGAGATAACTGATGCCGGTATTGCTTAAATGCAACAGGTCACGCCCGTAGCCGATGACGTTTTGCAAATAGACGGCCCCCAGGAACCAGAAGTAAGCAATCGCCAGGACCGTTCGAAACAGCGGGCGCGAAGCGCGGATTTCCGCAAAATTCTGCTGAAACTCCCGGAGGGCGTTCCAACGAAACGTCTCTCCGGCCGCGATCGCGGGAACCCGGCTGATTCCAGTGGCGACACCCAGGCCCAGCAAAGCCGTGCCCACGAGCATCGCAACGGGAACGTAGGGCCTGGAGAGAAATGTATCGAGCAGGAATCCTGCGGCCACAGGTCCCGAGATGATCATGGTGTAAACGGTAAGCTGCATCAGCCCATTGGCCCGCGGCAAATCGTCCTCGGGAAAGATCTGCGGCAAAATTCCTTCCTTCGCAGGGTCGAGGAAGCAGGCGTGAATGCCCAACAGAAATAGCACAGCCAGCATCTCCATAACCTGTCCGGCAAACATGGCCAGCGTAGCGAGAACGAGCAATGTAGCTTCCACAGTCTTCATGAAGATAATGACGCCGCGCTTGGAAAAACGGTCCGACACCTGCCCGGCATAGGAGGAGAAAACAATGTACGGCAGGACGTAAAGAGCCGTGCCGAGTGAGATATAAAAGTTGCGCGTGGCCAGAGAAGATACGCTGGCGGTGATGAAAAGAACCAGGAGCTGTTTGAAGGCATTGTCGTCAAATACCGCAAGGGCTTGCGCCAGCAGCAGGAAAACGAATCCCCGTTCTTTCAGAACGCCGGAATATCCCCGTGAGGTTGACATATTCGTATCCTCCCACCGGTTGACTTCCGGCGCGTGATCATCGATCGCCGAATTTCGCCGGGTACGGAAGACTCGAGAAGGCCAGGAGGTGTGGAAGATTGCCCGTGCCCATTCTAGAGCAATCGGAGTGATGACAAAAGGTCGATGCCCGGTTCGACTCACATGGGCCTCCGCGGCCTGCTAGAATCACCGTCGCACAGTAGAATAGGCGTGAGTCCCAAACCACCGCGACAAAGCGCGTTACAGTTTCTGAACTGTCACACTTGCGGGTTTGCTGTGGAGCATGAAGGCAAGGACGCAGAGTACGGGCGCGAGCGGAGCGGGCGCTGCAAACATGGTCATCCGCATCAGCAAGGAAAGTGAAACTCCTCTGCGCCAGCAATTGGCGGAGCAGATTGTCTTTCAGATTGCTACCGGCAAACTCAAGCCCGGCGAGACGCTCCCCAGTGTGCGTGAGCTCGCCCGGCGCCTCAAGGTGCACTACAACACGGTGAGCGAAGCATATCAGGAACTGGTCCGGCGCAAGTGGCTGGAGGGGCGGCGAGGCAGCCGCGTCACGGTCCGCGCCGTGGTGGAAGCAGCGCGCGCACCGGGCGGACTGGACGACTTGATTAACACGACTATCCGTGCGGCGCGTGAACAAGGTTATTCGCTCCAGGCATTGCGCGAGCGAGTGCGCGAGCGCCTGCTGGCGGCTCCCCCCGACCACATTCTGGTGGTGGAGGCCGATGCCGGCCTGGGACGAGTGCTTCAAGAAGAAATCCGCAGGGCGCTCAATTGGCCGGTGAAGGTCTGCACACGCGAGGAACTAACGGCGAATCCCGGCTTGAGCATTGGAGCGCAGGCCGTCGCGGCACACTACGCGGTCCCTGATGTCAACCCCCTGGTTCCCAAAGACCGCCCCACGATTCCTTTGGACTTCAGCGCCGCGGACGAGCACGTGGATCTCATTCGGAGGCGTCAGGAAGCGTCGGTAGTGGCGGTGGTCTCCGTCAGTGAAGGCTTTCTGCAAACCGCACGGAGCGTGCTCGCCTCTGCCGCAGGGCGCCGCCACACCCTCAAGGAATTCCTGCTTCCTCTACCGCACTCCAAGTCGTTGGCCGCGGCAGACGTGGTGTTTGCCGATTCGATCGCCATGGGTGAGATCAGACACCGCGGTGTCGTGCATTATCGTCTCATCGCCCCCGCCTCCCTGGAATATCTCGCCAGCGCTTTGGCGGGAGCGTGAAAAGTCGTAACATGGGGACGGCCGGCGCCGGGAAGTGAGGAACATCTTTCGCTTCAATAGAAGGAAGACCGCGATGGGACAATTTTCGCTCGTACCGAAGCACACTGCCGTACTCACCATGGACGTTCAGAACGCCATCGTCTCTGCTTATGCCAAGGATCGCACGGACTTCCTGGAGAGGGCCGCCGGCGTCATGAAAGAAGCGCGGAAGCTGGGGATGACCGTCATCCACGTTCGGGTGGGTTTTCGGCCGAAGTTGCCGGAAGTCAGCTCGAACAATCCGCTGTTCGCGGCCATCAAGAACTCACCGCAACATCAGGCCATTTTCGAAGGTGAAGGCGGTGAATTCCACGCCCTGGTGGCACCGCAAGCGGACGATATTGTGGTGGTCAAACACCGGGTGAGCGCTTTCGCCGGCACTGATCTGGAAATGATCCTGCGCGCCAAAGGCATTGAAACTCTGGTGCTCTTCGGGATCGCCACCGGCGGCGTTGTGCTGGCGACGCTGCTGGAGGCCTGCGACGCTGATTATCGATTGATCGTGATCGCGGACTGCTGCGTCGACTCCGATGCGAGCCTTCACACCTGCCTCACGGAAAAACTTTTTCCCCGGCGCGCGACCGTGACAACCGCGAGCGAATACCTCTCCGCGGTGCAGGCCGTCGAGGGCTGGTCAGATTCGCCGACCGTTTAAGCCGGAATTTCGGTCTGGCAAGCCAATCGCATATACCCGAAATGCCCGGGCAGGGTACCTTCCATCGTTCGCGGAAAGGTAATTTGCCCTGGCAAGAAATCCCGGTAGGCTGTATCCTGTTGGTCAAGCCTTCCAAATGATTGACAATCGCGTGGGGTATACATGACCAGAGTGGCAATTTGGGCAGGTGTGGTTTTGACATTAGCCGTTTTCGCCAAGGCACAGCAACATGCACCCGTGGATAGTTCTGCAAAGCAAACCTCCGCGGAGCAGTTGCAGCAGCCGCTCGGCAAGAATGCGAAGATTCTGGTGATAGACGTGCGCAGCCCGCAGGAATTTGCCGCGGGACATATTCCCGGCGCAATCAATATTCCGGTTGAAGATCTGGCCAAGAAACCGGGGGAGATGAAGATTGTGAAAGACACTACCATCGTGGCGATGTGCGAGCATGGTGGCCGCAGTTCGCGCGTGGCGATTGATCTCCAGAAGCTGGGACATGCCAGCGCTTCGTATTGCACGCTCGAGTCGTGGAAAAAACGTGGGTATA
>JASHTO010000396.1 GCA_030040515.1 Terriglobia bacterium | reverse complement strand
GTTCGTGGGAAAAGGCGAACGCGTAAAGGTCGCACCTGAACCCGTGCTGGTGAGGGGATCATAAAGCGTATAAGGAGTGACCACACCCCCGCTTGAAGTGCCCCAGTCCTGGAAATTCCCCTGCCGCTCCGCCGCGGTGGGCACCGTGGCGGAAGACACCGAAGCTCCGCCGGAAAACTCCCGGCCCCCCTCGTAGGCGAAAAACCAGAAAGTCTTGTTGCGGCCGTTATAGAGCTTGGGAATGACCATCGGCCCGCCCAGCGTAAACCCGAACTGATTCTGGTTGTAAGGCGACTCCACCGGGTTATGCGTCTTGTTCAGCGTATTCAGATCCCTCGTGACGATGCTGGCCGGCTGGAGGGCGGCGTTCTGAAAGTAGTCATAGGCGGTTCCATGCACTGAGTTCGTCCCGGACTTGATGGCCACATTCACTTGCGCCGAACCCATTCCATAAGCGGCGCTGTAGAGGCCGTTTTGCAGCTTGAATTCCGAAATGGCGTCGGCCGAAATGAGATTGATGGATTTGTTGAAGAACATGTCGGTATTGGTGAGGCCGTCGATGAGGTAACTCACCGAACCCGGGCGCTCCCCGTTGATGCCGGCGGGCTCCCAATTGCTGTTAAGGCCGTGCAGGTCAAAACTCGTGGAGTTTTGAATGCTGCCGTTGGGCTCAATCACCCCGGCGTTCATCAGAATCAACGTTGTGTAGTCACGGCCGTTGAGGGGAAGGTTCTGGAGAGTTTTCGAATCCACAACCTCTCCGATGGTGGCGTTATCCGTTTGCAGCATCGCCGACTGCGCCTGCACCGTAACCTCTTGCTTAACTTGGCCCACTTCCAAGGTGAAATCCTGCCGCAGCGTCTGTTCGACCTGCAAGATCAGCCCCCGGGAAGTCGCGGTGTGGAATCCGCTTCTCTCCACGGTCACATCGTAGGTGTCGGGGATTTGGTTGATAAAAATGTAGTCCCCGGTGCTGCCCGTGGTGTAAATCTGATTGACACCCGTCTGCTCGTTGTGAAGAGTCACTTTCGCTCCCGGAACAGCAGCGTTCGAAGGATCCTGAACGTGCCCGAGCACGGTTCCCGTCGCGTTGTATTGGCTCTGGGATTTGACGGGAATGGCCAAAAGGAGAAGCGTGGTGACGGATGCCGCTGCGCCCCATAATAACTTGTTCAACCGCATGGGTTTTCCTCCTTGAGAGATGAATTTCTGACCCCGCCCGAAGTGTGAGGACGTTCTACTAGATAGAACCATCTCATTCAAACACTCCCTTTCTACACCGCAAAAATGCATCTGTCAATTGTAACCATGCCGAAATCCACAATTCTTCGTCATTCTAACAGATAGAATGAACTTAGGAATTGCCTGTACAAGTCCAGCCGGGGTTGTTATACTCACCGGACGTATGCCCGCGAACAATTACATCGCTGTGATCGAGAAGGCGGTTCGAGTCCTGGAAGCGTTTGAGGGCCGGCACGAAGTGGCTCTGTCGGAATTGGCCACGCGCACGCGCCTGGTGAAGAGCAGCGTCTTCCGTATTCTCTTTACCCTGGAGCGTCTCGGCTATGTGCAGAAAGCGAACGGGGGGCGGTACTCGGTCACCTCGCGGCTGAGCCGTCTGGCGGGCGATTACCCGCCCCGCTCCAATCTCAGCGGCCTGGCCGCGCCCTTCATGGCGCAGTTGCTCCGCCGGTTTCAGGAAACCATCAACCTGGGGGTTCTGGACGGCGGCGAGGTGCTTTACATTCACGTCCTCGAATGCTCACACGCCTTTCGTCTGGCCGCGCACGCCGGCATGCGCAGCCCGCTCCATTCCACAGCGTTGGGAAAATGCCTGCTCAGTCGCCTGTCCCGCCCGGAGATTGAGGCCATGCTGAAGGCCAATCCCCCGCGGAAATTGACGGCGCGCACCATCACCGAAATCTCCACTCTCTACAATGAAGTGGCAAAAGTCCGGGCGCGCGGATACGCCGTGGACGGCGGCGAGGATTCCGAGGGCGCCCGCTGCATTGCCGCGCCCATCTTGGATCCGCAAGGTCATGTTTGCGCCGCCATCAGCATTTCGGGCCCCGCCATGCGTGTCAAACCTTCCCGCGACAAGGAAATTGCGAGCGCGCTGATGGACACGTGCCGGGAAATTTCCACGCTGCTGGGTTACACCGGTCGTTTGACCGACAAAGCCCTTTCGGGAGGCCGTTAATATGGATTTGGCGTTACGGGGTGGCCAGCCGGTTCGCGAGAAACCGTTCCCGGCCTGGCCGGATTTTGGAAAGGATGAGGAAGAGTTGCTTCAGGAAGTCCTGCGCAGCAGAACCTGGGGCGGTTACAGCCCGGGCGTGGAGCGATTTGAAGCGTCATTTGCCCGCCTGCACGGCGCGCGCCACGCCATCACCTGTTGCAACGGCACCGTGGCGCTGGAAGTTGCCCTGCGCGCGCTGGATTTGGAATGCGGCGATGAGGTGATCGTTCCTCCCATCACTTTTGTGGCCACGGCCACGGCCGTGATGATCTGCCACGGCGTTCCGGTGTTTGCCGACATCGATCCGAAAACCCTGAACCTGTCTCCCCAGGCCGTGGAAGCCGCCATCACGCCCCGCACCCGCGCCATCATTGCCGTGCATTTCGGCGGGCACCCTGCCGACCTGGATGCCCTCCGCGCCATCGCCCTTCGCCGCGGCCTGGCCCTCATTGAAGACGCCGCTCACGCCCACGGAGCCACCTGGCAGGGAGTTCCCGTGGGCACTTTTGGCTCCGCCGGCACCTTCAGCTTTCAGGCCTTCAAGCTGGCCACGGCGGGCGAAGGCGGCATCGTCATCACCAATTCTTCCACCCTCGCCGAAAGGGTGTGGAGCTACTGCAATTGCGGACGGCGCAAGGGCGGGGGTTGGTTTGAACACTTCATCGTGGCCTCCAACTATCGCCTGACCGGTTTCCAGGCCGCCATCCTCTCCGCGCAGTTGAAAAGGCTTCCGCAGCAAACCACGGTTCGCCAGCGCAATGTGGAATACTTTCGCGAGAAACTTCGGGGTCTCGACGGTCTGGTGCTTCCCGAAAATGACCCCCGCGTGACCAATCATCCTTATTATCTCCTGACCTTGCGCTATCAGCCCGAGGCGTTCAGCGGCGTGGACCGCGACCTTTTCCTTCGCGCCCTGCAAGCGGAAGGAATTCCGGCGCAGGCCACCTATCCCTATCCGCTTTACCGTAATCCGCTGTTCCGCAAGGAGTCGCTCCCTCCCTGCGGTTGCGGAAAATGGAAAAGCGATCAGAATTACGAGTCGCTCTCGCTCCCGGAAAGCGAGCGCGTCTGCAAGGACGGCATCTGGCTGGACCATTATATTTTCCTCGGTGATCGCCAGGATGTGGACGACGTGCTGACGGCCATCGAAAAAGTCCGCAAGCACGCGGGCGCGCTGCTGAGTCTTCATGAAGCTGCTCGGGGGTCCCGATCATGATCCGTTTGAAACTGGCAGCCCTCACGATGATATTCGGGTTGCTCGCCGCGGCCGCACTTTCCGGCGCCGGACCCGGGTATGAACCCTGGACCTTCCGCGAAGATTTCTCCCACGGAATTCCCGGCTGGCTGGGATTCCCGCTGTCTCAGGATGTCGGCTACGATCCCTCCATCTATACCGAAACGCGCCAGGGCGCACGGGTGCTGGTGCGCGACAAAATTGCCTGCGGCGAGCACATCCAGCGCGTGGGAATGGTTCGGCCGCTGCGGTTTCACGCCGTTCCCTCTTCTTCCTTTCACCTGGAATACGATTTTTCGACGGACGGAAAAGTTCAGGGCGGACGCCTGATCCTGGGGACGACGGACGGAAAGCGCTTCAGCCGGGAACTTCCCTTTCAGCCCGGCGCGCACGATGCTCGAATTGCCGGGCAGCAACTTGGGTTTCCCGCCGCCGGGGCGGACGTGCAGATCATCATTCTGGAAGCGGAGGTGGCAGGGCCTTCCTTCGGCTCCCACAGCGTGCTGACGCTCCGTTCCCTGGAGATTCAAGCGCAGAGGCTGGCTGAGCTGAAGGTGCGCGCGCCTCAACTCGACCGCACCGGCGTTGACGATGTCGCCGTCGCCCGGCAGGTGGTCGAGTGCGGAAAATCATTCCGGACCGACGCCACTCCCACGGCAGGGGCAAAGGTTTCAGTCTATGACGACGATGGCGACCTGCTGGCCACTCAGGGCTCCTCCGCTACGGCTGCCGGTTTTGAGATGGCGGCTCCAGAAAAACCCGGACTCTATCGTGCGAAGATTTTGAGCCCGGTGGGCCAGTCAGAATACAATTTTCTGGCGCTCGGCAGCGTCCCACCCCATCCCCGAGTGCTCCTGACGGCCGAACGCCTGAATCAACTGCGTTCGCAATCGTATTCCAACGATCTCCTGGCCATCGTGCACCGCCGCGCCGGCGAACTGCGGAAATCTCTCGCCTACAATCCGCGCGCCGGTGACAGCATCCTTCAACTCCCAACCTTTATTATTCATCCCGGCATTCCGCAGTATTTCGCCCTGATGGAAAGCTATAGCAACTCCATCGCATTTAACGCGCTCGACTTCCGCCTCAGCGGCGACCGGGAGGCTCTGGATGCCGCGCGGCGCGGGCTCCTCACCGTCTCGCAATGGCCCACCTGGACGCCGCCCTGGTTTATTGCCCGGGGACTTCACACCTATTACGAAGTTGGAGTGTTCACGCAAAGGGCGGCTTTCGGTTACGACCTGATCGCCGATGAGCTCTCCCCGGAAGAAAAATCCACCATCGGCGGGGCGTTCTGGAAGCTCTCGGTCCTTCCCACCTTGCAGGATTATTTCCTGAACGACCGCCTGCCCATCGACGCGAGCAATCATGAGGCCCAATCGCTCGGCGGAGCGGTTGAAGCCTGCGTGGCGCTGTATGGCGATTTGCCCGATTGGTCCGCGAGATTCGGCCCGGCCTTGGCCGAGCTCACGGTGGCTTACGAACGCTTGTTGGGCGGCCTGTTTCCCGGAGATGGCAGTGAAGCCGAGCCGGCAGGATACGAAGACTTCGCCATGGAAGGGCTTTCCTGGGGGATGGCAGCGCTGCACGCTCTGAACGTTCGCCCGCGCGGGTACGAAAACATGATGCAGGCGTTCTGGTGGCAGGAGTACGCGCAGGTTCGCCCCGACCTGGTGCTCGATACCGGGGATTTCGACGGCCAATTGCGGGCGCACTCCGGCTACGCCTGGGGCGCGGAATTCGCCGGCAACCCGGCGCTTCAGGCGTTCTACCAGTCCGCGACCGCCCTGAGCTTGATGGGCGAAATTCAACCGCACGATACGGGCAGGACCCTGGAAGAAGCGCCCGGCCTGCTTGATTTGGTTTGCTGCACGCAAACGGTGAACCCGCCTGCGGCCCCGCCCTCGCGCATCTTCCCCGCGCGCGGCAGCGCCGTCCTGCGCAGCGGTTGGAATCCTGATGACACGGTGATTTCCATCCGCGTGGGGCCGTGGTTCAATCACGAACATCACGACCAGGGAAGTTTTCAGGTGGCCGCTTACGGTGAAAAGCTGATTGCTGAGGCTGGATACGCCAATTATTACCAGGACCCGTTTTACCCGCTTTACTTCATTCAGGCCGCCGGGCACAACACCCTGCTGGTGGATGGCGACGCCTTCAGCCAGGAGGATTACGATGGCCGCTACTGGCCGGGGTTCAAAGATTTTGCGAAGTTTACCGGCCATGTCTTTTCGCCCGGCGCCGATTACCTTTCCGCCGATCTCGCGCCTGCCTATCGCGACGGAGCCCAACTCAGCCGCCTGCGGCGTGATTACGTCTTTGTAAAACCCTCTATTTTCATCGTCCACGACCGCGTAGAAGCCGCCGCGCCGCACACCTACTCATGGCTGCTGCATATCCCACCGAATGCGCAGACCGGCATCGATTCCGCGCAGGCGGTGATTCGCCGCCCAAACGCCTTTGCCGAGCTGAGCGCCGCGGGCGGCAATACGCGCTGGAAGATCGAACCCCAGCCCGTGCCGGCCATCGACTATAAGGATTTCGATCGCCTACCCGTCTACCCACGGTTCGCTTACCGCCTGGATTCGCCCTCCGAAAAGTCCACCGGTTTTTTCGTTGCCATGCACCTGCAAAAAAACGGCGAAGAGCCTGCTCCCTTGCAACCATTCTCAACTGCCACCGGCGAGGGCTTCCGCGACTCGAGTGGTAATATCACCGTGTTATTCCGCTCGAAGCCCGGCCCGCTGGCCATCGGCGGATTTTCAACCGACGGAACCTTCCTGGCCGACTCCAAGCTGAATGGAGTTGAGGAAATACTCAGTGCGGAGGGGAACCAATTGCAGCGCGATCAACATCCTCTCGTCGAGTCGCACCCCGGCAGCGACCTGGCGCTTCGGGAGTCCCCGGGCCTCACGGAAATTTACCTTTCCTGTTCGGCCGTAACGGATTTGAAATTTAATCCTGAAAAAACCGTCGCGGAAATAACCGTGGATGGGACGCGGATTGACCTGATGCAAACCGGCGGACCCATTTCCATCAACAATCTGGCCAAGGGGGACCACGTTGTCAGCATCCGCTATTGACCCGGCGTTTCAGGAAGTGGCCGCGTGGAACGTTTTTGACGCCAATGCGCGCGTGGGCCGCTCCGGAGTGCACGGCGAGCAGGCGCTCGAGGCCGGGGATTTGCTTGCCGAAATGGATCGCTTGGGCATCCAGCGGGCACTGGTGTCTCACTTCGCCAGCGAGGAATACGACGCGGGGGAGGGAAACCGCCTGCTGACCGCACAGATCGGTGCGCGCCTCGCTCCTGCCTGGGCGGCGTTGCCCGACCGAGCGTTTTTCGAATCACTCAACCTCGCCCCGCCTGCCGCCGTGCGGCTTTCCTTTGGAATGCTGAAGCATAATTTTTCCTCCTCCGCGTGGTGCGCGGGCGAGCTTTGCGAATTTCTCCAGGCCCATTCCACCCTTACCGTTATCCAGCGCGAAGACATTGCCTGGGACTCTGTCGAACTATTGCTGAGGAATTTCCCCCGCCTGCCGATTCTGCTGCTCGAAACCGGCTATCGCGCCGACCGCTACCTTTTTCCTTTATTTGAACGCCACGCGAATCTCTACATCGACACCTCGATGTACGTGGCGCATCGGCAGCTTGAGTACTGCGTGGAAAAATTCGGGCCGGACCACCTGCTGTTTGGAACCCGGCTGCCGTTGTACGAAGCGGGAGCGGCTCTGGCCGTGCTGGCGGCTTCGCGAATTTCCGATGAAGCCCGCCTGGCCATTGCGGGAGGAAATCTGCGTCGGCTCCTGGGCAAATTGTAGCGGCGCTCTATGAGCGCCGTCGGCGGTCGATAGACCGCCGCTACAACCGAAACATGAAATCACCTTTCCCCATCTACGATTGCCACGGCCACCTGGGCGTTCATCCCGATTTCCCCGCTTACAAATGCGCGCCCGCGGAAATGATTCAGGTGATGGACCACCTGAACATCCAGGTTCTGGCCATCACCTCAACCCTCGCCTGCTATTCGGATTGCCCGCGAGGCAACGCGGAAGTGGCAGAGGTGCTGAAGCAATACCCCAAGCGCTTCCGCGGTTACATTACCGTGAACCCGCGCCCACCGGGCCAGGCCTTGCAGGAATTGCGGCGCTGGAGCCACTTCCACACCCCGCCGCTGATTAAATTCCATCCCGATCTCCACAAGTATCCCGTCACGGGCAGCGGCTACCAACCCATTTGGGATTATGCCCATCAGACGCGCGGCATCGTTTTGGTCCACACCTGGGATTCCGATCCCAACTGCGGGCCTCTCTTGCTCGCCGGCATCGGGCGCAGCTTTCCGC
>JASHTO010000395.1 GCA_030040515.1 Terriglobia bacterium | reverse complement strand
CGCTCAGTGGAGCCGCGCAACCCCGCTATTCACCTGCAAGTTGAGCGCCCCGGCATCGGCGTCAGCAATGCCTGGATCATGCCGAAATCGGCCGAAATCACTCCACCCAACGATACCGGCGTCAGCTTCCGCATGGTGAGTGTTGAAATGGACGCGTCGACCGGGCTGCAAGTAGCGCATGAACCCGGGCAGTGGCTGATTTGGGTGGGCTGCCTGCTTCTCACTACGGGGCTGATGCTGGCCTTGTACCTCTCTCACATCCGCATTTGGGGGATTGTGGCGGAGGACCGCAAGGGCCGGCCCATACTGCTGCTGGGCGGCCAGCCCAGCAAGTACCGCGAGAATTTCGAGCGGAAATTTCACGAATTGACCGGGGAAGTTGCGTCCGCTCTGGCTGAAGCGACTGGCGAAAGAAGCGAAAGCCCGCAAGCGGCTTGAGCCCTGCGCACGGCGCGCTCGCTTTGCGGAATTTAAGAAAAACACCAGGGAGATAAAATCATGGAGAGAGCAATAACCCACAGTACGGAGCACAGCCGCCTGGGCGGGGCAAGCTGGACCTCGCTAATCGTCAGCGTTTCGTCGTTCACCCTGCTGGCGATTTCCGTTCCCCATTTGATTGGGAATGAAGGTTGGCTGGAGGGCGAGAGGGCCGGCGAGAAGTTCCTGTTCGTGGCGCTCATCGCCTATCTTGGTGCCTCGGTCCTCTACGGCACTTCCGTGGCCTTGCGCCAGACGGATTTGTACGAGCGCGCCAGGTGGTTCGCCCGCGGCGGATTGATGCTCCAAACCGTGGCCATCCTCGCGCGCTGGGCGACCTCAGGCCACGCGCCGCTCTCCGACATTTATGAAATGGTGCTGGTTTTCTCCTGGGCGGTGGTGGTGTTTAACGCCGTGGCGGAATGGAAACTGAATCTCCCCTTCCTTGGAGCCATTACGCTTCCCATCGCCTCGCTGGCGCTGATCCTGATGCAGGTTTTGCCGAGCGAAATCCACCCGCTGGTGCCGGCGCTGCAATCCACTTGGTTGCAAATTCATGTGACGCTGGCGATGCTGAGCTATGCGGGCTTTACGATTTCGTTTGCCGTTGCGCTCCTCTACCTGATCAAGGACGGTGTAGCACCCCAGACTTTTCTAAGCTGGTGCTCGGCACTAGTGATTGGCGTATATGGAACGATTGTGGCCACGTCGGTGAATGGCAGCATGGCGCTCTCCCTTGCCGCGTGGGATCCTATGGCGCGGGGAAAAGTTCTGGTTGCACCCCGGCAACCCCTGATGGTGCCACTGGATTCGTTGGGTTGGCCATTCGTCATTGTCGTGCTGTTCGCCCTCGGCACCTTGATTCTGAATTTCGTGGCGACTTTTTGGCTGGAGCGCTGGGACCGTTTTGTGCAGGCGTCGTTCTTCATGACCTTCGCCGCTCAGGCGGTGGCTCTGGCTCTGCTGCTCGTAAAGGTAAACGATGGCCCCTATTACCTGCCCCAATACAACGAGGGATTTGAAGTGCGCTTGACCAACAGCCCCTTCCTGCTAGCGGGAGTGGCGACCGCGCTGATTGCGACGCTCGCCGCCATCGTGTTGAATTGGCAATATGATTCCATCTCCGCCTACCTGCCCAACCGCGACTCGCTGGATCATCTGATCTACAAGACCGTGGCGATTTCCTTCCCGCTGCTGACGTTCATGATTATCGCCGGCGCTTACTGGGCCAATCGCACCTGGGGAGCGTATTGGAGCTGGGATCCGAAGGAAGATTGGGCGCTCATCACTTGGCTGACCTATGCCGGATACCTCCACATGCGCCTCACACGCGGCTGGCGGGGGCGCCGGTCTGCTTACTTCGCCATTCTTGGGTTCGGGATTGTGATGTTTACATTCTTCGGCGTCACCTACCTGCTGCCGGGATTGCATGCGTATGCGTGAGAAGAGTTACGCTCAGGCCGTGGCGAAAAGCCTCAAGACCGGTCAGGAGGACGATTCCCGCAAGCGCGGTGAACAACACCACCAGATTTTGAACCCCTTCAGGTCCGTCCGCCACATTCCACTTTCATGTGTTTTTCTCGCAATCTTCCGAACGCAAGGCCTTTGAGCATTCCACGCGCACAAATCCGAGTGACACTGTAGAGCCCAGTTTGCCCGCTTTATGAGCGTCTCGAATCAGGTAAAGCCCAAGTGCGAAGTCAGGTGAACCATGGATTGTCACCCGCGCGCTTGGCTGTTAGGTTGGCTGCGTTGACGAGATTGAGCTTGAGGGCTGGGAAGGAACACTTCTTCTTGAGATGGAACGCCTGCTTCACATGAAGGAAATGGTAGAAGCTCCAGCTTACATTCCGATCGCTCCCCTGAGGCAACTCCATCTCGTTCAACTCATTGAAGATCAGGATTCAGGCCTGCAAGGAAGACCTGACAAAGGGATATCAGGCATAGCACCGGGGCGGTTTTGAACTCGAATTGCCCCATCAACTCCTGGAGGATCGTGTGGCGGAGGGTCGATTGTGCCGGAGCTCGACCCAAGTTGAGATTCCCCGCCCGGAACCTATGATGGCTCGACAAAAATGCTAAAGGGGTGTCACCAGCCCCGTCCCGAGGTGGTGATTGCGTCTCATGGAGATTTTGCCGGGGACCAGAGCGGTTCTCGACGTTCAAAGATCGTCCACTTTACCTACGGCACAGAGGAAGTCCCTGATGGACCGTCCGACTGGACCTTGGGTGGATGAAAGAATCCCAAGGATATCGACTTCCGGGCACTTTCCCGTATCTTTTGCCCAGGAAGGCCTTTGGTACTGGGATCAACTGGCGCCTCAAAACCCGATGTATCACGTCGCCCAGGGGCTGCACATTCTAGGCCCACTTCGCCGGGATCTCCTGGAAAGAAGCCTGGGATTGATTGTCGCGCGGCACGATGCCTTGCGAACTAACTTTGTGTCCAAGGACGGGATCCCGGTTCAGGTGGTCTCGACTTCACACGCTCTGAGGCTTGAATTTGCGGACCTCAGTGGAGTTTCGAGTCATGAATTAGCAGACCAACTTTGCAGCCAGGAGGCGTGCCGGCCATTCGACTTGGCCAAGGATTTATTAATCCGGGCCAAGCTCTTCCGCCTGCATGAAGCCGATCACCTGCTGGTTCTCACCATTCATCACATCGTGTTTGATCTTTGGTCTCTCGGCATTCTTTATCACGAATTGTCGGAAGCATATCGGGCATTCACCGAAGGGGGATACCCCCAGCTTCCTGAGCTGCCGATTCAGTATCCGGATTTTGTCGCGTGGGAAAGGGAGCACACAAGCGGGGAAACGCTGGAATCTCTGACTTCATACTGGCACGGAGCGCTCGCGGGTGGGCCGGAGTTTCGACACTTGGCGCTCGACCATTCCCGACCTGCCCATCCCACCAATGCCCGGGGACGCACGGCGGCTTTCGTTCCGGCGGACCTGGCCTTTGCACTTAACCGCCTGAGTCTGCGACACCGAACCACGCAGTTCATGACCTTCATGGCGGCCTTGCAGACCTTGCTGCAACGATATTCCGGACACGGGCACATCTCGGTGGGTTTTCCGATTGCCTTGCGCAGAAGACCGGAGGTTTCCAACCTGATCGGGTATTTTGTAAACACTTTGGTCCTGAAGTGCGATCTCTCCGGAGATCCGACGTTTGCCGAAGTGCTGGGGCGCGTTCGGGGGGCAACCTTGGGCGCCTTTCTGCATCAAGACATGCCGTTTGAGAAGCTCGTGAGCTCGCTTTCTCCAGAGCGAGCCGCCACACCTACCCCCTTGTTTCAAGTTATGTTCAGCCCGAAAAACGCCCGGCCCCCCGTCCTGGAACTGCCGGGAATGGAAGTCACGGAATTCGAGCCCGACACGGGTGCCGCGAAAT
>JASHTO010000394.1 GCA_030040515.1 Terriglobia bacterium | reverse complement strand
CAGATCTTCGGGCAGCAACCTGGCGAAGAGTCTGCTGAACTCACCCGAACAATGGAAATATCTGGGCATTCTTCAACTGAGCGAGGATCACGTGAAGCGGTGGATTACAGACAACCTGGATCGCGACCAATTTTTCCTTGACGAATCCCAGAAAAATCACTTGCGCCAGTTTGAGCGGTTCCTACGAGCACGTCTAAGTCCGGTCTTTGAAGGTTGAACCGAGAGGATTCGCATCTGACCGCGAGCAATCGCGACCGCCTTGGTATCTGCGTTTGAAGTCCGCTGCGAGAGGCACAGACTTGACCTTGACGGCGCAGAGGTATAATCACAAAGGAAATGGAGGTGTGGTGTGGCGGCAAAATATGTGCTGAGCGACTATGTCTCTGAGGCCTTGGGGCAGGCTGCTTACGAAAAGCTGGAGGACGGAAGCTATGCCGGCCGCGTTCCTCCTTGTCCGGGCGTGATCGCCTTTGGCGCGTCGCTTCGGGAGTGTGAAAACGAACTGCGCTCAACGCTAGAGGATTGGATTCTCGTAGGCTTGCAACTGAAGCACCCGCTGCCGGTGATCGATCGAGATGCTTCTTGCTTTGCCTTCTGAAGCAGATTCGGTAGACTAGCATTGCAGTCCGCGAAGGTGACTCACGCATGGGCATGTTCCAAATTCGCGTCAAGGTTTCGAATCCGGCAGACCGATCCCGGTCCTTTGAGGAAGACTTTTGGGTAGACACGGGGGCGCTGTATTCGTTCTTACCTGAAGGCCGGCTTAAGGAAATCGGCATCGTTCCGCTACGAGAGCGGGACTTTATATTCGCGGACGGCCGGCGCGACCGGCGCTCACTCGGTGAGGCGGTGCTGACGATTCCTCAACTCGACGAGTCGCTCACCTGCCCCGTGATTTTCGCCCCAGCGGATTCACTCTATCTCCTCGGCTCGACCGCGCTTGAGAATTTCGGCGTGCAAGCCGATCCAACCAGCCAACAGCTAAAGCCCATCATTGCTGTCATTGGTGGGTTCCTCGCGTCGGCTTGATCGCTGAAGCTTCATCTCAGTCGCTTAACATCATGAAAGATTCCACTGCGCCACCGACCGATGCGCCGCGAACCGAGTATGTCCGCCGGCTTGAAATCTCAAAAACCTCGCACGCCGTTTTCGAGCGTCAGCACCGCAAACTGGGAACCGCCAAACTCGCATTGGGCGGCGCCACACTCGCGCTCATCGCCCTGGCCTTGGCGGCCAAAGTGATTTCCATTTTCTGGGTCCTCGCGCCCGTGCTGGCCTTCGTCGTGCTCGACGTCATCCATCAACGCGTCCTGAAGCGGCGAGGGCGATGTACCCGCACGGTGGCCTACTACGAGCGCGCGCTCGCACGCCTCGATCATCGCTGGATGGGAAGCGGAGAGACGGGTGAGCGGTTCCAAAACGACACGCACCCATATTCCCGCGACCTCGACTTATTCGGAGTAGGGTCACTGTTTGAGCTGCTTTCCACGGCCCGCACGCGCGTGGGCGAGGAGACGCTTGCACGATGGCTTCTCGCGCCCGCCTCTCCCGATGACATACGCGCGCGACAGGCGGCAGTGGTGGACTTGAGGAACCGCACGGATTTGCGCGAAGACCTGGCGGTCCTTGCCGAGGAGGCGAGGTCGCATCCACCGTCGGAAGCCCTGGCCGCGTGGGGAGAGGGCCAGTCGAGTCTGGCATCAGGTACCTTGCGCGTTGCCAGCGCGCTGCTGGCGATAACGTGGCTCGCCAGCCTGGCCGCCTGGATAGTTTGGGGCCTCGGTTATGTGGCCATTTTGGTCAGCGCCATCAATGTGGGCTGGAACCGTGCCCATCGGCGGCGGGTGCGCAAGGCCGTAAGCGCCGCCCAGGAGGCCGCGCACGATCTGGGGTTGCTCGCCGGCGTATTGGCCCGGCTTGAGCGCGAGCAATTCGCCACGCCCAAGCTGATGGAACTCCATGCCGGACTTAAATCGAAGGGACGTCCTCCTTCGCATTGGATCGGGCGTCTGAATCGGCTGATGGAATACCTCGATTCGCGGCGCAACTTGATCATCGCCGCAGTCGATCCCTTTGTGTTTTGGACCTTGCAGACTGCCTGCGCGATTGAAGTCTGGCGAAAACAAACAGGCCCTGCGCTCAGGCGCTGGCTGACCACGGTGGGAGAGGTTGAGGCGCTTTCGTCGTTGGGAGGATTTGCCTACGAGCATCCGGGCGATGTTTTTCCGGAATTTGCAGACGCCTCACCCTGTTTCGAAGCCGAGGGGCTCGCACACCCCCTTCTGCCGGAGGGGGATGCCATTCGCAATGAGGTTCGATTCGGAAGTGATCTGCGGGTGCTGATCATCAGCGGGCCGAACATGGCGGGGAAGAGCACCTTCGTGCGCGCGGTGGGAGTCAATGCCGTGCTTGCGCAGTGTGGAGCTCCGGTGCGGGCGAGGCGGTTGCGGTTGTCGCCGCTCGCCGTGGGCGCATCCATCTGCGTGCTCGATTCCCTACAGGGTGGCATCTCGCGGTTCTATGCCGAAATCAGACGCCTCAAGCAAATCGTGGATCTCACCAACGGGTCCAAGGCCGTGATGTTTCTCTTCGATGAGTTCCTGCAAGGAACCAATTCCCAGGACCGGCGAATGGGCGCTGAGGCCATGGTTCGCAGCCTCGTGGAACGCGGGGCGATAGGGTTGGTGACCACGCATGACCTGGCATTGGCGAAGATTGCTGATGGCCTCGGTTCGCGCGCTGCCAACGCCCATTTCCAGGATCGCCTGGAGGATGGAAAATTGATCTTCGATTACCGGCTGCAACCCGGAATCGTGCAGAGCAGCAACGCTCTGAACCTGATGCGGTCCATCGGACTGGATGTTTGATGAAGCGGCAGTCGGCTTCTTCGCGCCCGCTTGATGGCTGAACCATCAACTCAAGCGCAGGTTCTTGAGGTAATCGAAGCTGATCTTCATGCACTCAACCGAGGGCTGGTTCCAGCGGTCCTGCTCCACGTAGATGTGCTTGGTGCCGGCAATCTTGGTATTTGAAAAAATTCTTCGCCAGTCGATTTTGCCCTGCCCGACCGGCGCAAAGGGGTTCGGCCCATCGTTGCGAGGCGATTCGTGCGGATTGACGGGAACGTCCTTGTAGAGGTCCTTGATGTGCAGCAGCGGAAAACGCCCGGGATAGGTTGTGAAATAGTGCACAGGGTCAACTCCCGCGTAGGTGGCCCAGAAGACGTCCATCTCAAACTTCAGGAGCTTCGGGTCGCAGTGTTTTGCCATGATGTCGTAGCCGGAGTCGCCACCGTTCGACTCGAATTCGTGGAAGTGCGCGTGATAACAGAACTGCATTCCCGCGGTCAGCGAGTACTTCCCGCATTGATTGAAGAGCTCGGCACGCCGCATCCATGCGTCCGAGTCCATTTTGGGGTTATCGCCAACGACGATGTAGTGAAGTCCGAACTTGCTGACTCCATCGACCGTTTTCTTCCAATCGTCGAGCGTCTTCGGCGCGTCCAGATAAGCGCTGGGGATGGTGAGGCCATCGGCCTTCACGTCCGGCAGGAGCTCGGCGAGCGGAAAATCCGAGCCAACTTCGAGTTCCTTGTAACCGGTCGCCGCGATCAGCTTCAGCGTTCCAAGATGGTCTTTGGCAAACTGGTCGCGGACTGTGTAAAGCTCGAGCCCGATGGGGCCGGGCCAGGCGAGCCGCCCGGCCGCGCCAAGGCGCGGTGCTGCGGCCAGCGCCGCCGTGCCACCCAGAGTCTTCACAAAATTCCTTCGAGTCATCATGGTTGTCGCCCCCTAAACACGTGGTCATTTAAACGCAATGCGCCACCGATGTCAACGCGCCGATTCAAGTTGCGCTACAATCCCCACATGCTGAAGATTCGAAAAGCCACCGAGGACGATATCTCGCTGATTTTGGATTTCATTCGGGAGCTTGCCGAATACGAGCGCGCGCCGCAGGAAGCCGTGGCCACCGCGGAGGACCTGCGCCGCGACGGTTTTTCCTCGGAGCCGCGCTTTTACGTCGAAATCGCCGAGTGGGGCGGCCAGCCCGCGGGTTTCGCACTCTGGTTTTTCAACTATTCCACGTGGCTCGGAAAACCCGGGCTTTATCTCGAAGACCTTTTCGTGCGGCCGAGCTTTCGGCGCAAGGGAATTGGCAAAGCGCTGCTCACACATCTCGCCAAAGTCGCTATCGAGAAGGGGTGCGGGCGCTACCAATGGCAGGTGCTCGATTGGAACACGCCGGCCATCGAGTTCTATGAGTCGCTCGGCGCCAAGGCGATGAAGGAGTGGATTCCCATGCGCGTCACGGGCGACGCGCTGCACAAGTTGAGCCAGCAAAGTTCAAGCTATACAGAGCGACATAAATTGTAGCGTCGCTCTACGAGCGCCGACCGGCGGTCATAGACCGCCGCTACAGCCAAATACGCAAACACTTACGTCGTTCCGTATAGGAGGTGAATTGCAGGTCTGGAAACTGTGCATGAGGGTCAGGGCTTCGCGGATTGCGTCCCCACCACCTGATTCGAAAAATGGACGAAGCTAAAGGTCTCCGGGATGTGCGAATCGTAATGGCCATGGCGGTTCCAAGTCCATCCCGCGCCGGGATCGAGCCGCTTGCCGTGCGCATCGATTTGCTGAAAGCGCGAGCAATCGACCCGCCACACGTCGCCGTCGCGGGGAGGAAGTGAGCGGCCGTCGGCCAGCAGTTCGAGGCCCTTCCAGGGAAAGGCGAGCTCCGCCGTCCAGCCCTTGTCGGTTCCCGCCCGCCGGTTCAGCACGCCGTCGATGTGCACGGCGTGGCGGAGGCCGGGAAAATCCCAGTCGAGGAATCCCCAGCGCTTGCCGCGGGGATGCACGTGACCACCGATACCGGAAATTTCCAGCGTGGGATGCGCGGCGGGATTGAAATCCGGACGGCCGAACAGCGGGTGCCCGGGCTTGAAGATGTCTTTCCAGATCCAAAAGACTTCGTAAACGGTGTTCAGCGCGTTGATCTCAAACTCGTAGTAGGCGTCTTTGCCCGCAATGAACACCTCAAGGTCGTTGTCTTGATAAATCTTGGAGTCGCGCTCGGTGAGCGTGGCCCAGACGTCGGTCTCTTCGGCCGCGAAACCGAAGTAGAGGCAGTCGTCGTCCCAGAGAATCCCCACGCGCGTATCGAACCACGCAGGCGCGCCGCTGACGATGTCGACAAAGCGCTCGGAACGGGGGGCAAGCTGCCAGGAGATTTCATCAAGCTTGCCGTCGATCAGGAGCGGTCCCGCCGTTCGATAGCAGGTGTAGTGGGCGAGTTCAGACGGAGTGGGCCAGCTCAAAACGGTTCCATCATAGCCGCGAGGCAATTGCACGACAAGTCTGGAAGTGCCGCCGGCAAAGCTGCAAAATGCGCGACACCTTTTCATTCTTGCTCTTGTCGGCCATGCAGAATACGATTAGCCCGATTCATCGACGGCGTTTATTCTGAAAAGCTCACGACGCGCGGCGTGAGCGAAGGCTTTGAGATGATCGCCGCGGCGCAGGAGAACAGCCGCATTGTGCAGAAAGGAAAAGTGAAGCCCCTCGACGGTGCGCCACCGAGGGGCTTTTGGAGGCTAGAAGAGGAGGAAAACGGTCCCGCACCGGTTAGCGCCGCGACGCCCTGGGGGCAAGGTCATCTCGACGCAAACCGATGCTCCAGCGGGACTCAATCAGAAGGTAAATCCACTATAAAAAGTTGTCCAATCGAATCTTTTTATAGGGATAATCAAAAATCAACCGGCGACCTTTTCCGCTTGGTTTGGGGTTCTTAATGTATCACGATGCGATATAATTGAAGCTGACTCAAGACAGCGTGAGGTGAGGATGTCTTTGAAGGGGCGTCGGTACGCCCAGCGATGATATTTACCTTGCCCCGCGCGTGCTGAAGCAGGATGGGTCGATGAACGAAGAACCGTCAGCCGAAGAATTGTTGGCCCGCGTGGCGCGGCAGGACGCGTCCGCGCTCAGCGAGCTCTACGATCGTTACGCCCCGCGCGTCTACGGGCTGATGACGCACATTCTCGCTTCGCGCGGCGCCGCGGAGGAAATTCTTCAGGAAGTGTTCGTGCGCCTTTGGGAAGAAAGCGCGCGGTTGAGCGAGCAGGACCGCAGCGTCGCGGCGTGGCTCATCGTCACGGCGCGTGAAGCTGCCATCGATCGCTTGCGTGGTTCGCGAGCTCATTCAACCAACAAAGGCACGCCGTCTCTCCGCATCAAGTCGGAAAAGCCGAAGCCGCCGGGAGCGCGAAAATCCAAGGACGTCTACCACGTGACCCCCGGAGCCAAAACGGTCGAAGGGAAAAATGAGGTGCGGAAAGTTTCCCCTGGCGACGGGGCAATGCCGCCCGCCCTTAACGGGTTTTCGGTTGCTTGGCTGCCCCAACCGAAGGAAATCGACGTGATCGAGGAACGGCTGGCGCTCCTTCATAAGGCGATCAATCAATTGCCCAAGCCCCAGCGGCAGGCTTTGGAGCTTGCCGTCTTCCGGGGTCTGCGGGATTCGGAGATTGCCGTGGAGTTGGGCGAGCCGCTCGGCAAAGTGCGGTCATCTTTGCGCGCGGTGGTGACCTATGTGAAGCACCGCCGCCGCGCCGTGTGTGGAACATGGGCTGCCAACATTTAGAAGACCTGTACGAATTGTGGTTGCTGGGCGCGCTCTCGGGGCAAGTCTCGGTGGACTTGCGCGACCACCTTGCGCGCGGCTGCCCGTATTGCCTCGCCCACGTGCGGGAAGCTGCGGAGACAATCTACCTGCTGGGCCGCTCTCCCAAGCCCGCTCGTCCCCATCCCCGCGTTAAAACGGAATTGCTTCGCCAAATCTCCCGGCAACCGGCGCCCAACAGGTGACGATTGGAATCCTCGAAAAGCCAGCCAGCGCTGCGGCGCGAATTGGGATTGGTGCAGGCGACCGCGCTCGCCATTACCGACATGGTGGGCATCGGGCCGTACATCACCATCCCCCTGCTGCTGGCCACGATGGGCGGCCCGCACGCAATGCTGGGCTGGCTGGTGGGTGCGGCGCTGGCCTTTTGCGACGGCCTGGTGTGGGCGGAATTGGGCGCAGCGCTGCCCAAGGCCGGAGGAAGTTATAACTATCTGCGTGAAGCCTACGGCCCGCACAGCGTGGGACGCTGGCTTTCCTTCCTGATGGTCTGGCAGATCATCTTTTCCGCCCCCCTCTCGGTGGCCACCGGCAGCATCGGCTTCGCGGATTACCTGCACTACCTTGCGCCCGGGCTCTCCTCCTGGGAAATTCGCGCCGTCGCCGCGGCCTTTCCCCTGCTCCTTGTGGCGCTGCTCTACCGGCGCATCGGCGCGATTGGCAATTTCTCTGTGGTGCTGGCGATTGGTGTCATGATCGGTGGATTGTGGATTGCCCTTTCCGGCATCCCGCACCTGAGCGCCGCGCGCCTGCTGGATTTTCCGCCGGGCGCCTTTCATCTCGACCTGATTTTCTGGGTGGGACTGGGCCACGCCACTCTTTACGCACTCTACGATTACTTCGGCTACTACAACGTTTGCTATCTGGCGGAAGAGATTCGCGATCCCGGGCGGGTGATTCCGCGCGCAATTCTGTTTTCGATTCTCTGCGTGGCGGTTCTTTATATCCTGATGACCGCCTCGTTCCTGAGCGTCATCCCCTGGCGTGAAGCGATTCAGAGCCAGTATATCGCGTCGCGATACATTGAAATTTTGTTCGGCACCGCCGCGGGGAAGGCCATGACGCTGCTTTTGCTGTGGATCGCCTTTTCCTCGGTGTTTTCACTGCTTCTCGGCTACTCGCGAATCCCTTACGCCGCCGCTGTGGACGGGAATTTCTTCCCCGCTTTCGCGCGTCTGCATCCGAAGGGAGATTTCCCTTACGTTTCGCTCATCACGCTGGGAGTGATCGCTTCGTTGTTCAGCCTGGGGCGGCTGAGTGAAGTCATCGGCAGCCTGATCGCCA
>JASHTO010000393.1 GCA_030040515.1 Terriglobia bacterium | reverse complement strand
CGGGACACGCTCTTTACCTCTGGGACCGTAGGCCGCTTTAGTTGGGCGCTGAATTCCGTGGACGAAGCAAAGAAACCATATGGGCACATTTTCTGACACCGCGGTTTTCCTTCTCATCGCGGTGGTATAGACGGTGGTGATCCTGTGGGTGTTGCTCACCGGCATTGCCTACACCACCTGGCTGGAACGCAAAGTGGTGGCGCACATCCAGGCGCGGTGGGGGCCCTATCTGGTGGGCCCGCACGGTCTGTTGCAGCCTCTGGCCGACGGAATTAAATTCATTCTCAAAGAGGAAATCGTTCCGGCGGAAGCCGATAAGTTCATCTACTGGCTCGCGCCGTTTTTGGGATTTGTGCTGGCGTTCCTCTCCATTTCCGTCATTCCTTTTGGTGAGGGGTTTACTTTTCACGGCCACCCCATCATGTTTCAGATTACCGATTTGAATATCGGTCTGCTCTTCGTTTTCGCCGTGACCTCGCTGGGCGTCTACAGCATCGCGCTTGCCGGATGGTCATCCAACAGCAAGTATCCGCTCTTTGGCGGACTGCGATCGTCCGCGCAGATGATCAGTTACGAATTGTCGCTGGGCCTGGCGGTCATCGGCACGCTGATGATGGCCGGCACGCTGAGCTTGCGCGGCATCGTCAATGCGCAGAGTGGATCCTGGCATCTGTTCGGAGCTAACACCTTCATTCCGCATTGGTATATTTTTGCCCAGCCCATCGGATTTTTTGTTTACTTCACCTCGGCGATTGCCGAAACCAATCGCGTGCCCTTTGATCTTCCCGAAGGCGAAACGGAACTGGTGGGCGGGTACCACACGGAATACAGCAGCATGAAATTCGCCATGTTCTTCATGTCCGAATACGCCAACATGGTGACAGTCTCCTGCCTGGCCACGCTGCTGTTTTTTGGGGGCTGGCACGGGCCGGTTTTTGGACCCACAATTTTGCGGATTTTTCTGCCGGTCTTTTGGTTTTCTGTGAAGGTCTTTGCGTTCATGTTTTTCTACATCTGGATGCGCGGAACGCTTCCACGCTTCCGCTATGACCAGCTCATGTCCCTGGGGTGGAAATTCCTTTTGCCGCTGGCGCTGGCGAATATCCTGGTGACAGGCTTTCTAATCGCCTGGCGGGGATGAGGATCACCCCGAGACAAGAAAGCGATGCCCTGCGGATGCGATTTAATTTGACCACGGGCAAGTAATGGCTCAGACCGATGGATATACTCTTTTACATCGCCGCGGCGGTAACCATTCTGGCGGCGCTGAACGTGGTTCTGCAACGCACGCCCGTTTATAGCGCGCTGTCGCTGATTGTCGTGCTCTGCTCGCTGGCAGTGGTTTACTTACTGCTGGGTGCGGAATTCATGGCCGTGCTTCAGGTCATCATTTATGCCGGGGCGATCATGGTCCTTTTTGTTTTCGTCATCATGCTGTTGAACGCGGGGCATGAGGTCCCGAGCCAGCGGAGCCGCTTCGCTAAATGGCTCGGGGCACCGATTGTGGGAGCACTTCTTGTGGAAATGCTGATGGCGGTCTGGAATCAATTTCCCACCGCGGGCGCCACGCGGCCCCCGCATCTGGAGGGAAGCCCCGCGGCCATCGGCCATTTGCTTTTCCAGAGCTATGTATTGCCCTTCGAAGTAACCTCCATCTTGATCCTGGTGGCGGTGCTCGGCGCGGTGGTGTTGGCCAAGAAGGAATTCTGAAAGGAGAGCGTAGGAAATCAGAATCGAAAAGGCGCGCGGGGTTCTCCCCGGCCGCACGATTGCTGACTTCTGGAAGGATATTATGGTACCTCTCTCACATTATCTGGCACTCAGCGTAATTCTCTTCGTCCTGGGTGCGGCGGGGTTTGTCTTCCGCAGAAACATCATTACGGTCTTCATGTGCATCGAGCTGATGCTCAACGCGGTCAACCTGGCGTTCATGGCCTTCTCACGGTTCTTGGGGAACCTGGACGGCCAGATTTTTGTGTTTTTCGTCATTGTGGTAGCCGCAGCCGAAGCGGCTGTAGGGCTGGCGATCATCATCGCGCTCCACCGCCATCGCCAGTCGCTGAATATCGAAGATGTCGATTCCATGAAGATGTAGGGACGAAGGGCTTTTGTACTCGAGCCTTGGCCCGACGCCAAGCAGCGCAGCCCTAATGTTGTGACGATATGAATCTGGAAATCCTACTCCTGCTCATGATCCTTCCTCCCTTGGCGGGTGCCGCGCTCAACGGCATTCTGGGCCGTCGGCTTTCGCACGCCACGGTCTCACTGATTGGCTGTGGCGGGTCGGGCCTTTCCATGGTTTTCGCCCTGCTTACCGCGTGGGTTTATTCAAAATCCGCAAGCCAGCCCGCGCCCTTCAACTATCATTACTTCACCTGGATTCAGGCGGGAACGTTGCGCGCTGATTACGCTCTGTACTACGACCGGCTGACGCTCATCATGACGGTTACCGTCACCGTGGTCGCGTTCCTGATCCACCTTTACTCGCGCGGGTACATGGAAGATGAAGGAGGATACTATCGTTTCTTCACCTACCTGAACCTTTTCCTCTTCATGATGCTCACCCTCGTAACTGCCGCTAATTATCCCTTGATGTTTGTGGGCTGGGAAGGCGTGGGGCTGTGTTCCTACCTGTTGATTGGATTTTATTTCTTGAAGAAATCCGCCGCCGACGCCGGCAAGAAGGCGTTCATCGTCACCCGAATCGGGGACGCAGGATTTACCGTGGGCGTGGCGCTGCTGTTTTGGACGGTTCACGCGCTGGACTTCAAGACGGTCTTTGCGCGCGTGGCGCAATTGCCCCCCGAATTTGAGGGGGTGATGACGGCGGTCGGTTTGCTGTTTTTCCTGGGGGCAGTGGGCAAATCCGCGCAACTGCCGCTTTACGTCTGGCTCCCTGACGCCATGGAAGGGCCCACACCCGTCAGCGCGCTCATCCACGCGGCCACCATGGTGACGGCGGGCGTTTACCTGGTGGCGAGGTCGAGCATCATCTTCGCCCACGGGCCATTTGCTCTCGAGGTCGTGGCCTTCGTAGGCTGCCTGACGGCCTTTTTCGCGGCCACGATTGCCCTCACCCAAAACGATTTGAAGCGCATGCTTGCCTATTCGACCATCAGCCAGCTCGGATATATGTTCCTCGGATGCGGCGCGGGGGTTTTCGCCGCGGGAATCTTCCACTTGATGACCCACGCGTTTTTCAAGTCGCTGCTCTTTCTTGCCGCCGGAAGCGTGATGCACGCGATGAGCGGCGAGCTCGACATGCGCAAAATGGGCGGCTTGCGGCACAAATTGAAAATCACTCACGCGACGTTCCTGGCCGCCACGATCGCCATCAGCGGCGTACCCCTGATCGGCTCGGGCTTTTTCAGCAAGGATGAGGTTCTCGCCGGCGCCTATGAAGGCCCTCTTGGTAATCCGTGGCTGTACTGGCTGGGAACGTTCACAGCGGGGCTCACCGCCTTCTACATGTTTCGCGCGTTATGCATGACCTTCTATGGAAAATCCCGGGTTGAACCGCGCGCCGCCCACCATTTGCACGAAAGCAGCTACAAAATGACCGTTCCGCTCATCGTGCTGGCATTTTTCTCAGTGGTTGCGGGATGGGTGAGCTGGCCGAAAGCCTGGAACGGCACTGAGGCCTTCGACCGCTACCTCGCTCCCGTATTCGCCCCCGCCACGGCGGTATTGCGGAACGGGTTCCCGGAACATGCCACGGCCCTGAGTCCCGGAGTGCTGATGGGCTTTTCGATTCTCGCCGCTGCCCTCGGCATCGGGATCGCGCTTTGGTGGTATTTGAAGTCTACCGAAATTCCAGAGCAATTGGCCGGGCGGTACGCCGATGCATACAGAATCCTGACCCACAAATATTACGTGGATGAGTTTTATAACTGGCTCATCATTCGCCCGATGCGAGCGGTTTCGGAGAAGTTCCTGTGGCGGGTCGTTGATGCGGGCGCCATCGACAACGTCATGGTCAACGGGACGGGAGAAGGCACCGCGGACGTGGGAAGCGTTCTGCGGCGAATCCAATCCGGCAACATTCCCAGTTATGCCGCGTGGGTGCTGCTGGGCGCCGTTCTTTGGTTGTTGTACGTCTTTGTGGCCAACCCGTAGGCGGCGGTAACACCCGGTCACGATACAGGATTGTGAATCCCGGCAGTAATTGAAATCACCTATGACTTGGTTCAACTCACACGTTCTCACCATCGTGATTTTTCTGCCCCTGTTGGGTGCGGCGGTGATTGCCTTGCTTGGGCGCCAGCGGGCTTCGGCCGCCCGCTCAGCCGCGCTTCTGTTTTCTCTGCTTACTTTCCTGATCACTCTGTACGTCTATTTTGGATTTTCGAGCCACCAAGGGTTTGAGAAGATGGTCCCCTGGATGGTTCTGCCGCCGATCAACTACCACCTGGGCGTCGACGGGCTGAGCGCGCTGATGATTCTGCTCACCGGATTCCTCACGCCGCTCGCCGTGCTGGTTTCCTGGAAGAGTATTACGAATCGGTCAAATGAATTCTTCATCTTCCTGCTCGCCCTGGAAACAGGAATGATCGGGGTGTTTGCGGCGCTCGATCTCGTGCTTTTCTTTTTCTTCTGGGAAGTGATGCTCATTCCCATGTATTTCCTGATCGGAATCTGGGGTCACGAGCGGAGGGTGTACGCGGCCATCAAATTTGTCCTCTTCACCATGCTGGGCTCGGCGTTGATGCTGGCCGGGATTCTCTATCTTTACAATGTCACGGGCAGCTTCGACCTGCCGCGGGTGATGGATCACCTGGTGACGTATTCGACCTTGACGCCGCAAACAGAGCGCTGGCTGTTTCTGGCCTTCTTCATCGCTTTTGCCATCAAGGTTCCTGTGTTTCCCTTCCATACGTGGCTTCCCGACGCGCACGTGGAAGCGCCCACGGCGGGCTCGGTGATTCTGGCGGGGGTTCTGCTCAAA
>JASHTO010000392.1 GCA_030040515.1 Terriglobia bacterium | reverse complement strand
GGGCTCGACCCCATCACCGCGGCGGGAATCGATTCCCTGATCCTGAAATTGAAACTGGCCTTCCGCATGACCATCGTCGTGGTGACGCACGAATTGGCCAGCGCTTTCATGATTGCCGACCGCATCACAGTGATGGACCGCGGCGAAGTGATCGCCACGGGAACGCCGGAAGAGATTCGCAATTCCCAGCATCCGCGCGTGTTGCAATTTATGAATCGGATCCCCGAGGGCGATCAGGTGGATGCACAGGAGTATTTGCGGTCGCTGACCGAGAATTAGGGCGAAACTCGAAATTCGCCAGCTTGAGGCCTGTTCGTGCTGTCAATTGTAGAAAGCATCACTTTATTACGAGTTTCGATTTTCGAATTTCGAGTTTCGATGCCAGTGAGGTGAACGTCATGGCGCGTGCCGACGAAGAAATCAAAGTGGGTGTGGTGGTGGCCATCGGAGCGGCGCTGTTTCTGGTGGCGCTGATCTTTGTGGGTGGAGTGGACCTCTTCCGCAATCAAAAAGTGCAGTACACCACCTATTTCAAGTTCGCCGGGGGACTCGAGCCGGGGAGCGTCGTGCGATTCGACGGCTTGAAGGTGGGCGTCATCAAATCCGCCTCCCTCGACCCGGGGGATAATACCCGCATCAAGATCGTTTTGGAGGTCGCGGATAAGACGCCGATCCGTGCCAACTCCAAGGCGCGCATTTCATCGCTGGGTTTCCTGGGAGAGAATTACCTGGAGGTTTCCGCCGGCACCCGCGACGCCCCGCCCCTGCCCCCGGGAAGCGAGATTCCCACTGTGGAGATCGTGCAGATTTCCGATGTTTTCAACAATGTGAACAACATCACCCTGAATGCTACGAAACTGGTCAACGACCTGGACGATCGCGTCCTGGCGCTCTCTGACAACGCCAGCCTGCTGATCAAAAACCTTAACGGGGTGGTGAGCCCGGAAAACAAGGACCATTTCAGCTCCGTGCTGGCCAATACCGACGGCATGCTGAAAAATTCGCGCCCACACCTGGAAAATACCATTGCCAATCTGGATACGGCGAGTGGCAAAGTTGCCCCGACCATCGACAACGTGAATGGCACCATCGGCCACGCCGACCAGCTCACCGGCCACCTGGACGAAGTTGTGGAGGAAAACCGCAAGCAACTTCGCGACACCCTGGTTCGACTGCAAACTTCACTCACCGAGGCGGAGCGGATGATCAGTGATCTGAATGATACACTGGGGTCGAACCGCGGCGATTTGGATGAGACGCTCGAAAACATCCGCGTCTCGAGCGAGAACCTGAAAGAATTTACGGATACCCTCAAACAACGTCCCTACAGCCTGATTCGAATCAAATCGCAAAAGGATCATGTCCCGCCCACGGGGAAGTGATGGGCTCCCCTTGTCACCTTTCAGTCGGGATCAGCGCCGGCGCGGGCTGCGGAATGATGGTCAGCCAGTCAGCGCGTACGCGATCCCATTCCTGAATGAACAAGCCTTGCGCTTCAAAGAACGTTCGAATACGCGCGGTGTCCCATCCGGCGATCTCCTCGAGGATCGGCACAATGATGCTCAATGCATCGTCGCTCAGCACGGTACGCTTGGCGATGGGAGCGATGTGCCGAGCCTGCGAAACGGCGATGGTGAAGCCCTCGCGCCGGTTCACGTGCAGCATCACATGAATGTCTGAACCGCCGTCGCCCACGTACAGAATCCGTTCGGCCGCCACCTGAAGTTTCTTCTGCAAATCGTCCAGCACCGCCACCTTGCCATATCCCGCGTTCACGCGAATGATCGATTCCACCTGTCCGGCGCCGTTGTACTGGAATTGCGCGCCATGAATGTGGTCGGCGGGAATGATGTCTTGCAGCGCCGCCTCAATCACTTCCTGGGGAGCGGCGGAGACGACGTGGAAATCGAAGCGATAACCCGGAACGGCGTGCGCGAGCAATTCCGAAAGCTGCCGGATGTTTTTCTTCAGCCGAAGGCTTTTGCCCGCCTGAGCCAGATGCTCTTTGCGCACGCTGGCGCGGTAATCGGGGTCGTGAAGCAGCAGGTAGCAGAGTTCACCGCCCTGCTGAACAAGATTTTGCGTCGCCAGCATGGCCACTTTGGCTTCAAAGACCTGGGCGGAAATCCCCGCCAGCTCACTCAGCACCAGGCCGGAATCATGGAAGCTTAAGGTCTGGTCAAAATCGCTTGCCAAAAGATACTGCTTCACCAATGGAATCGAAGCTTGCATAAATGACCTCCTACTTTCGTAGTCTGGACCTGTCCGGCTACGGCCGATGTTCAAAATCGATGAAAATTTGATGACGGAGCGATTAGCTGATTGAACCCATCTTCAACTGGACGCAACAGGCGGAAGTGCTCTGCTCATTCGCGCCGCGGCAAGGGAAAACGGATTTTGAGGGCCGGCTCATATCTCTTTGTGGATGTCCCATCTCAGGAACAAACTTAGCAGGGCAGGGTCTGTTTCGTCAAATCGATTGATTTTATGAGGCCCATAAGAGCGGGTAAGCCCTGTGGGTTGAAGGCGCTAGGCGGAAAGAAGTAGTCAAACGGCAATGGGCGGAAGGGCGTGCGCAGTTGGAAGCATATATCCCTGGCGGTCTATCTGCCGGTGAAATCTGTCTTGGCTTGAAAAGTTCTTGTGGAGGTAAAAACCGGTTGTGATAGCATTTTGAGTCTGTAATCACTGGAACGCCCGGACGGGAGTTCATCATCTGAGAAGAATCGGCAGTATGGCGCGTCGAAGAGGTTTAGCGGTTGCCGGCCCATCCAGAATCTCAGGGCAACTTGTCCTCCGAATCGGCATGTGGCTGGCCATCCTTGTGATGGCCATCTTCCTGGCGCTCGTGGGGGTGGGGGCGGGGCTAACCTATTATGTAACCTCTCAGAATAACACCGTGGAATCCGTCAATCCTCAGTCCTACCTTCTGAGCAGTTACATTTCCCTGAGCTTTACCGACCAGGTGGGGGGCGAACATGACGGCTGGCTTCTGCTCGGATTGCGTGGCGCGCCCGTCATCATCCTTTGCCACGGGTATGATTCCAACCGCTCCGAGCTCCTGTCGCTGGGCAGCATTCTGCGTGATAATCATTACAATGTGTACATCTTCAATTTTCAAGGACCCAAAACGAAGGAGAACCGCTCAAACCTGGGTCCGCGGCAGGCATCCGATTTAATGTCAGCGATTGATACCGTAACCAAACAACCCGACGTCAATCCCAACCGGGTGGGATTATTCGGAACCTCTATGGGTGGCTACGCCGCCCTGGTAGCCGCCGAGCAGAGCCCCAAGGTCAAAGCGCTGGTGGTGGACACCACCTATTCGACCCCGGAGCAGATGTTCGACTCACAAATCGAACGCCTGCTGGGAGGCTCCAGTGGTTTGTTCCACGTGTTGACCGATGCGGAGTTCCACCTTGCCTCCATGGGAAGCGATAAATACGATTTGCCTGCCAACCTCCCGAAACTGGCCAATATGCCCAAGCTTTTCATTTCCGGGCGCGACGATGCCGCGCTCTCGGCAATGACGGAGAGTCTTTTCAACCAGGCCCCGCAGCCCAAACAGTTGCGGTTGATGAATCACAGTGGGAGCGGGTTGACGTCCGAGGCAGAGAAAAAGGAATACGAGAACCAGATCCTCAATTTTTTCCTCCAATCACTTTCTCTCCGCGCCGATTAGCGTTGGCCGGCAATCGTGGATTCGGCAGCAATAAATCCCAGGGGTAGGAGCTCAAGGTGACTTCAGGATCTCTGAGCAACGAATGAAACCCGCGGTGGTTGAAAACCGTCCTCTTTCCGAACCGGCAGAGCACGTGGTACCCCGCCCGCACGTGAGTTTTAATCAACGCTGTCAGTCCTGGGCGGCGGCGGCGGCGCTGAAGACGCTGGGCTGGCTGCCCCACAAGCTCGCCCGCCTGGTGTGCGCGCTGCTGGCGGCCATGAGCTATTGGCTCTGGCCCCGCCTGCGGCGCGTGGGAATCTTCAACCTGCGTTTGGCCTTCCCTGACTGGACGGAGCGGGAGCGGCGCCGGGTGATCTACGGCCTCTTCCAGAATTTCGGACGCATGCTGGCCGACTTCGCCCATTTCCCCCAGTGGAATCGCGACAATATCGAGAGCCTGATCATTTACGACGGATTTGAGAATTACGCGCGCGCCCAAAGCCGGGGCCAGGGAGTGTTTTTCCTCACCGCCCACTTCGGCAATTGGGAATTGGGTTCTTTTGCCCACGGAGTGTACGGATATCCCTGCCATTTCGTCGTGCGCGAGATGGACAATCCTCTTCTCGGTGAGTTCATCAATCACTACCGCTGCCTGAGCGGCGGCACGGCGATCGAGAAAAGCGATTTTGCGCGGGGAGTTCTTCGCGCCTTCGCGCAGGGCCATGCCGTGGGAGTGCTCTCCGACCAGAACATGCTCCCGAACGAAGGCGTGTTCGTGGACTTCTTCGGAATGCCGGCGTGCACCACTACGGGTCCGGCTCGCGTGGCGCGGAAAACCGGCGCCGCCGTCATTCTGGGGCTGGTCATTTGGGACAAGAAGCTGAAAAAGTACCGCTTGCGATTTGACCCTGTGGAGTGGATCAAGCGTGACGATCCTGAGGAAGAGATTCGGGCCAACACCGCGAACTTCACCCGCCGGATCGAGGATTATGTGCGCCTCTATCCTGACCAATGGCTTTGGGTCCACCGGCGATGGAAAACCCGGCCGCCCGGTGAGCCGCCCCTGTATCCTTTCTGACCAGGAATCAGAAACTGGAAACCGGAAATTCGAAACTGGAAACTCGAAACTTGACAATCGTCGTGATCTTCGAGTTTCCGATTTCCAGTTTCTAATCTATTGGGAGATCCCCCGGCTTTGCCGGGGTGGCAGTCGGGGTTTGACAGGTCCGGGAATCAGCAAGTCGTGGGCTTTAATCGTTTCGAACGGACCCCTCCCCCCAACTCCCCTCCCCCTCTTCCCTCTCCCCTGGGAAGAGGGGAGAAGGGGTGATCGGGTGAGGGGTTTCTTTCTGGGGGTGGCGGTCAGGCCCCTTTGAGGGGCCAGCCACCGCAAAGCCTCCGGCTTTGCCGGAGGATGATTACTTCCTTCAACTACGAGAGGCCAACCATGAAAGTTTCCGAAATCGCAGCATTGCTGCAATCTACGCCCATGGGCGACGTTGCGCGTGAGATTCACGGTGTGGCAGGCCTGGAGTCCGCCGGGACGGCAGACGTGGCATTCGTGGAGAACGCGCGCGCTCTCGATCCGGCCAAAACCTCCCGAGCCGGATGCCTGCTGGTGCCGGAAGGGGTGGTCTTACCCGGGAAAACAACCGTGGCGGTTCGCAATCCCAAGCTGGCGCTCATATGCATCGCCGAGGCATTGCATCCGGCTGCGCCCCCTCCGCCCGGAATTCATCCCAGGGCAGTGGTGGCGCCGGATTCGCAACTCGCTCGGGATTGCTCCGTCGGCGCCAACGCAGTAATCGAGAGCGGAGTCAGCGTGGGCGCGGGAACCAGGATATCGCCCGGAGTGTATCTCGGCGCAGGGGTGCGCGTTGGGGCGAGGTGCGTTTTGTATCCCAATGTTACCGTTTACCCCGGCGCGCGGATTGGCGACCGCGTCATTCTGCACGCGGGAGCGGTGATCGGCTCCGACGGCTTCGGTTACGTTTTCGCCGAAGGGCGGCAGGTGAAGTTTCCTCAGCTCGGCAAAATCGTGATCGAGGATGACGTGGAAATCGGCAGCAATACCACGCTTGATCGCGGGTCGCTCGGAACCACCGTGATCGGCCAGGGTACGAAAATCGACAACCTGGTGCAGATTGCCCACAACGTCAAGATCGGCCGCCACTGCATCATTGTTTCGCAAACTGGAATTTCCGGCGGCGCAGAGATCGGCGATTATGTGGTGATGGCCGGCCAAGTGGGCGTGGGCGAACACGCGCACATTCAGGACCGGGTTATCGTGGGAGGGCAAGCAGGCGTTTTGCCGGGAAAAATTGTGCGTAGCGGCTCGGTGGTTTGGGGAACTCCCTGCCGTCCCATGAGTGAGTTCAAAAAAACCACTGCGCGTTTGGCCCGTCTTGATGCGCTGGCGAAAAAGGTCCAAGAGTTGGCTGCGCGTTTGGCCGAGCTTTCCAGTTAGCGGCTATACGGAACGACATAAGTGTTTGCGTATTTGGCTGTAGTGGCGGTCTATGACCGCCGGTCGGCGCTCGCCCTGCGACCCAAAGCCGTCTTCGGGCGACGGGTCGTAGACCGCCGCTACAATTTATGTCGCTCCGTATAGTATCCTGATTTCAACCATGGAGCGGGCCTGCCGCCTGCGCTCGTAGAGGGCCAGTCGCCAACAGCGACAAAGACAAAGCAGCAAGACAAGTATCACCTTCACCAGTAGGGGCAAGGCGGAAGCGGCCTCTACACCGCTGGATTCGTCTTTCGGTTTCTTCCTTTCAAGAGTACGGCAACAGCAGCGACCAGCAGGGCGACACCAATTTCTTGGAGGCGCGGGGCGGAATCGAACCGCCGTTGAGGGTTTTGCAGACCCTTGCCTTTCCACTTGGCGACCGCGCCTTTATCTTTAACCTCACCAGAGCAATTTCAGTCCTAACTGAATCTGCCGCGAGCTGGTGGTCGTCGAAGTGATTACTCCCGCCGTGGGCGACGGTCCTCCAGTCGCCGCAGTGTAGACCACCGGATTCGGGGTATTGAGGTTCGTGTGGTTCAGCAAGTTGAAGAACTCAGCACGGAATTGCAGATGGAGTCGCTCCGAGATTTCGAACCGCTTGGCCAGTGACACATCCGTGTCCACAAGGCCACGCCCCCTCAGAATATTCCTGCCCACGTTTCCATACGTCCCGTTGAGAGGCTGGGTGAACGCGGCCGGGTTGAAATACTGAT
>JASHTO010000391.1 GCA_030040515.1 Terriglobia bacterium | reverse complement strand
GGACGCGAAACTCGCGCGCAAGGCGACGCCAGCCGCTTCCTTTCTGCCGAACAAGCCTTTCGTTCCGCGCCGGATGCCACCGAGACGCGGCTGTATCTGGAAACCATGGAGGAAGTATTGCCCGGAAAGAGAAAATTGATTATCGACAGCAGGGCCGGTCGGCGCCAATTGATGCTGCTTCGCGACGGAATCGTGCTTCCCAACGGCCTGTCCTCTGCCGGAGTAGGGAACCCATGACACAACAAAAGAAAATCCTGATGGGGGCCATTGCCGGTGGGCTTCTGCTCGTCTATATGACGTTTTATACGACGCGGGAAACCGAGTTCGCCCTCATCACGCAGTTTGGCCGCCCCGTTCGAACCGTGGTCAACGCCGGGTTGCACGTCAAGTGGCCTTTCCAGTCCATCCTGCGTTTCGATCGCCGGCTGCGCATTTACAATCCCCGGCCGTCAGAATTCCTTACGCGCGACAAGAAGAATTTAGTGATTGAAAACTACGTCGCCTGGCGGATTGATGATCCGGACCGCTTTCTGCGAAGCGTGGGCGATACGGCGTCAGCGGAAATGCGCCTCCATGACATCATCTGGTCGGGATTGTCGGCGGCCCTCGGAACGCTCGACCTGGAATCGCTGGTTTCGGCGTCCGCGGACAAGGTGCAAGCGGCCGCGATGCTCGATACGCTGACCACCCAGGCCGACCTCACCGCCCTGGATCAGTATGGCATCCGCGTGGTGGACGTGCGCATCAAGCGCCTGAACCTTCCCGAACAGAACAAGCAGAGCGTCTTCGCCCGCATGAGAGCGGAGCGCGGACGCATCGCCATGCAATACCGGGCGGAAGGCGAGGAGCAGGCGCTGGTGATTCGAGCCAACGCCGACCGCGAGAAGGAAGCAATCCTTTCCGCCGCCTATAAGGACGCCGAAACCATTCGGGGCGAGGGCGATGCTGAGGCCACGCGCATCTACGGGCAGGCATATTCAAAAAATCCTCACTTTTACAGATTGGTTCGAACCCTTGATTCGTACAAGAAGGTTTTGGACGATAAGACTACGATTATCCTGAATTCCGATTCCGCCTTCCTGAAAGTGTTGACGCAAGGCGACGCGGGGGCGAAATGAGCTCCGTCCTGCTGGCAGCTCCGGAGAAAGTGAAGGAGTCGCCCCGCATGCATCCCGCGCGGCGCTGGGCGCTCGTTGTGTTTGGGGCGTGGCTGCTGTGGGGAGTTTACCTCGTGGCTCCGGATCAGCAGGCCGTGGTGACTACCTGGGGCGCGGTGACATCTCCGCGCGTGCTTCCGGGGCTGCATTACGCGCTGCCCTGGCCGATTCAGCAAGTTTATAAGCTCAAGGTTCACCAGTTGCGCCGCACGGTGATTGGCGGCGACGTGGCAGATATTCCCCTGGGACGCTTGCAACCTGCCGCCTCCGAATTTTTGAGCGGAGATATGAATCTGTTCAACGTGCGCGTCGTGGCCCAGTACTCGGTCAGTGAACCTCGTGATTTCCTCTTTCGAGCGGAGGACGTGGACAAAGTGGTGGGAGCGGTGGTGGAATCGGAACTTGCCCGCCGCATGGCGCACACTGCCGTGGATAACATCATGACCACTGACAAGGTGGCGATTCAAAATGATGTGTTGCGCACCGCTCAACAGTCCCTGGAGGGCTATCATGTGGGCGTGGCGCTTTCCAGCATTAATATTGAAAGCGTCGCGCCGCCGCCTGACGCGGCGGACGCATTCCGCGACGTGGCGGGGGCGCGCGCCGATGCGATTCGTTATGTAAACGAGGCGCAGGGCTACGCCAATGACCTTCTGCCGCGCGCCCACGGCGAAGCGGAGCAAATGGAACAGGCGGCGCAGGCTTATAAGGGTGGAAAGATCAATCACGCGATGGGCGACGCAGCCAGGTTCGATGAAGTCGCGGCGGAGTACTCCAAAGCACCGGAGGTGACCAGCACTCGCGTCTATATTGAAGCCCTGGAGCAGATCCTTCCCCAAATGCGGAAATTGATTGTTGATTCGAGCGGCAACCTCGACCTTTCGATCATCGGAAAAGACGATAATTCCGCAGCACCCTCAAAATGATTCGCCGAATTGATCCCAAGACCATCGTAACCGTGGCCGTGCTGTTGGTGGTTTTCGCGATTGCCCTGCTGAGAGCAAATCATTGGCAGATACCGAGCTCGTGGAATGGGTGGAGAGCTTTAACGGCCCGGCGCGCTCCGTCAAATCCGGAAGACGGAATTTACGCCATGTTTGACGCCGCCCGAGCCGGCGACGCGCAAGCATATCTCGATTGCTTTTCCGGGCCGCTTCGCGACCAATTGGCAGCGACTGCCCGCGAAGACGACTCGGCAAAGTTCAGGTCGTATCTCCTTAGCCAGAATTCGGGAGTGCAGGGCATGGCGGTGACAATAACGGACCGGCCCAATCCTGATGAAGCTCGCGCGCGCCTGGAATACGTATACAACGACCACAACGAAATCCAAAATATTCACCTGAGAAAAGAGGGTTCGCGCTGGAAGATCGTCGATATGGACGCCGCACAGCCCGAACAGCCGGTTGTGCCCTATGGGACCAATGCGACGGATTGAAAAGCAGATCAGAGTGTCACATGCAGCGTTCCGACCATTCCCGACTTCATGTCGCGGAATCCCATGCTGAATCCCCTAGTTCCGGGCGGGGTTCTACTCGCGCCACGAGAAGAAGACCCAAGTCTCGATGTGGCGCGATGGAAGAAAAGCTTTATTATTTGGGTGGGCGAATGCTGCGAATCTGCATACGGGCTTCTAAACGGCGGAGATTTCATCCATCAGTGTGCGCGCATCCGGAGGGCGGTTCATCGGGTCTTTTTGAATCATCCTCATCACCAGGCTGGCGACGCTGGGCGGAATTCCCAGTTCGGGGCGTACCTTTTCGACGGGGAAGGGGGTTTCCTGTACCTGGCGCAAGGCAATTTCAATTCCGTTCCCATCAAACGGCCTTCGTCCGGTGAGCATTTCGTAGAACACGATGCCGAGGGAATAGAGGTCGGAGGTGGGCTGGTAAGGCTGGCCGGTGATCCGCTCCGGCGACATGTATTGAAGCGGGGCGAGCATGCCCGAGGGCAAATCCGAATCGGAGAGCTCGGGCAAGGCTTCTTTAACGCGATCCAGGCTGAAGTCGAGGAGCTTGGTCTGTTCGGTTTTCGCCGAGCCCGTCAGCACGATGTGTTCCGGCTTGATCTCCCCGTGCATCATCCCCAACTGTTGGCCGGCGTCGAGCGCAAAAGCGACCTCCCAGACAATCCGGCAGGCGCGCGTGACGCCCACGGCGGTTTCCTGATCGATGACTTGCCGCAGATTTTTTCCCCGCACGTACTCATTCACGAGGAAAAGCACGCCATCTTCCGCCTGACCGAGTTCGAGGGTCTGAACCACATGCGGATGCTGGAACCGCTGCATGCGCTGGAAATACTCGGAAAGCTGATTGATGAGGTCGGCAGAAGGGATATTCCAGGGTGTAACCAGCTTGAGGGCACAAACCTGCTCGCCGCCCGAATCGAGGGCTGTGTAGATGGGGCCCATGCGGACGTCCGCGATCTTATCAAGGATTTTGTAACGCTGCGAAATCAGGCTGCCTTTCTTCCAACCCTCGAAGAAGGCGGGAATGGTGGTGCACTCACCCGTTCCTTTTCCTCCCGCAGGTCGCCCCGCCGCGCCCGGCAATCCGGAAAGGCTGCGAATTTCCTTTTCGCAGGCTTCAATCGACTTGATGATGGCTTCACCGTTAACGGGGCGGTGGGCGACGTCCTTCGCCAGCATTGACATCACCAGATCGGCAATGCCCGCGGGAATCCGCAGGCTGGCCGCCCGGTCGTGAAGCCGTGGCGGAGGCTGACTCACCTGCGCCAGGAACCATTCCGCCTGGGAGTCGGCGTGGAAGGGCAGTTGACCGGTGAGCATCTCGAAAAAAACCAGTCCCAG
>JASHTO010000033.1 GCA_030040515.1 Terriglobia bacterium | reverse complement strand
TTGCCATCCTCGCGGGCGCGCGTGGCGAGCGCGAAGGCGTCACTGCCGGATCTGGGTTCGGAAAGAGCGTAGGCGCCCACCGTGTCGCGCACCAGGCGCGGCAGGAATTTATGTTTCTGCGCCTCCGTGCCCCATTTTTGCAGCGCGTTGTTCACCAGGGTGTTTTGAACGTCCACCACCACGCCGGCCGAGGCGTCCACGCGCGAGAATTCTTCGATAGCCAGAATCGCCAGGAAAAATGAGCCTCCGCTGCCACCGTAAGTCTCCGCGACTTCGATTCCCATAAAGCCCTGCGCGAAGAATTTTTCAAGCAGGTCGTGGTTGAACACGCCCTCGCGGTCCATTTCCTCAACGTGAGGCCGGATTTCGTTCGAGGCGAATTCGCGCGCCATCGCCTGGAACATCCTCTCTTCCTCGGCAAGCGCGGTGAGCGGAGCGATTAAGACTTTTTCAGCAGTTTCAGCCATTTGGCCCTCCAATCTTCAAGCCTGCAGGAACACGTAGCGCGGACTGCCGTCTTTGTAGTCCGCGTCTTTTCCGTGGCCGTGTGGATATGCGGTTCGTCCCAGGGTCCGGATAAGTGCGCCGAAATAGATACCTGACCCTTTTGTCCTGACCCCAGGTTTAGGATTGGGGCCTTTCCGCCTGCGGGGCAGGATCCGCAGTGTTGCCGACGACGTGCCGGATCGCACCGCCTTCTCCGGTCCCGCTCAACGGGACCGTGAAGGCGCCGCTTTTTCCGTCGGTGCCGTTTTCGACCACCGTCAGCGTCCCGCTGCGCTGACCGGCGGCGGTGGGCTTGAACGTCACCTCGATGGTGCAGGAAGCGCCGGGAGCGACGCTGTCCGTGCAGGTGTTGCTTTCGATAAAGTCTCCGCCGGCGGTGATGCTAAAGCTCGATATCGAGTCAGGGCCGGTGTTCACGACCACAATCGACTGCGCGTCGCTGCCGGTTCCGACACCTTGACGCGCGAAGGTCAGCGAGGTGGAGGAAAACTTCAGCGCGGGCGCAGCGGTCGGGGGCAGGATCGGTTGCGCGCTGATGAGATGGCTGGGAAGAACTTGGCGACCGGGTCCGGTCGACGGTGCAGTCGGAGCGTTTCCCGAAGCCGGCGGATCGAAAGGCTGCGGAGTGGTCGGTGGAGGCGGCAGGCCAATGGGAGGGGGCGTATTGACCGCCGGCTCGAAGCCGGTTCCGCTCAGGGGAATCGTTTGGACGGTCCCGGCCACGCCAATGCTGTTATCGGTGATGGTCAGAGCGCCGTCGAGCGAACCGCTGGTTGTTGGTATGAATGTAACATTGATGGTGCAGGACTGCCCGGTAGGAAGACTGGCGAGGCAATTGCCGGTTTCAGCAAAGTCGCCGCTTGTCGAGATATTGCTGATGCTTAGCGAGACAGCGCCCGTATTGGTCAACGTGACGGTCTGCTGCGGGCTGGTGGTATTAAGAGCCTGTTTGATAAATGAGAGACTAGTGGTCACAAGGCTGGCATAAGGAAAAGCCGAGACCTCGCGCACGCGATTGTTGACAGCGTCGCCGATATAGAGGTTTCCGGACTGGTCAACCGCAATTGCGTAGGGGTAATTCAAGACGGCATCGACCGAAGGACCGCCGTCGCCGCTGAAGGTGCTGACGATCCCGGAACCAGCCGGCCCACTGCCCGCAACCGTGTTGATGATTCCGCTCAGCGTGTCCACGCGCCGGATTCGCTGATTAAAGGCGTCCGCGATAAAGATGTTGCCGAGGGCATCCACGGCGAGCCCGCTCGTTGAGTCAATTCCAGCGCTGGTTGCAGGGCCGCCGTCTCCGCTGAACCCACCCTGCCCATTGCCGGCCACAGTGGTGATTATTCCGGTATTTGCGTTCACCCGGCGGACGCGTCCGAGGGCGTAGATGAAAATATCGTCCGAGCTGTCCAGCGTCACGGCAGTCGGCTGGTACAGCTCCGCGCTGGTAGCCGGGCCGCCGTCCCCAGTGAATCCAGCCGTGCCGGTACCCGCTACCGTCGTAATGATGCCAGTGGTGGCATCTACGCGGCGGATTCGATTGTCTTCACGGTCGCTTATATAGAGGTCGCCCGCCGAGTCCACAGCAACTCCGCGTGGCTGATCCAGCAAAGCGCTGGTCGCTGGACCGCCATCGCCGACATAGCCTGCCCCGAAGCACCTGTTTAAATCATTGTAGGGGCACGTGCCGCCGCCCGCCACCGTAGTGACGATGCCTGACAACGCGTCCACGCGCAGGACGAGACCAAGACCACCACCATAGGGGACGGTGATGAAGAGATCGCCGGAGCTGTCCGTGGCGATACCGATGGAACTAAAATAAAGGCTGGCGCTCGTGGCCGGTCCGCCATTCCCTTCGTAGGGCAAGCCGAGACCGTTGCCGGCGACGGTGGAGATATTGCCGGTCATAGCGTCAATGCGCCGGACGCGCGCTTCATCGACGTCGTCAACAAATATGTTCCCCGAGCCGTCGATTGCCAGGGAAGCGGGAAAAACCGTGATGGCGCTGGTCGCGGGACCGCCGTCACCTCCCGATCCGCCTCCCGCGTAGGTGGTGATGATGCCGGACACGCCGTCCACGCGGCGAACGCGGTTGTTGGAGAGGTCGGGAATGAAAATGTCGTCGGCGGAATCAACGGCGACACCCCCGGCTATGGCAACGATAAACTCCTCTAAGTTGAGCGTGGCGCTTGTGGCCGCGTCGCCGTCGCCGCTGTAGCCGGCAACGCCCGTTCCGTTGCCCGCTACCGTGGTAATAATCTGGTTCTGAGCGCCGACGCGGCGTATGGCATTGTTGCCACTGTCGGTGATAAAAAGATTGCCGGAGGCGTCCACGGCGATGCCGCCGGGTTCGTTCAGTCCGGCGGCGGTGGCCGCGCTTCCGTCACCCGAGTAGCTGTACCCCAAGTTATAATTCCCTGCGACCGTGGTGATGATCCCGGTGGTTCCATCCACGCGTCGAATAACATTATTGTACTGGTCAGCGATAAACAGGTCGTTCGAGCTGTCCACAGCCACGTCCGCAGGCTCACATAAGGTGGCGTCGACGGCCAAGCCGCCATCTCCGGTGTAGTTACATGTCGTATTTCCCACCGCCGTGGTGATGATTCCTGTGGCCGCGTCGACGCGCCGGATCATGCCGTTTCCGTCGGCAATAAACAGATTCCCTAGCCCGTCGACAGCAACCCCTTCCGGATAACTCAGGCTTGCATTGGTGGCAGCCCCCCCATCACCGCTGTAGGCGCTAATGCCATTGCCCGCCACCGTGGTAATGGTGCCGGTCGAGGCATCGACGCGGCGAATGCGCTGGTTATTCGAGTCGCTGATAAAGAGGTTTCCAGAAGAATCTAGTGCAAGCCCACCAAAATTGTCCTCAATGAACTCCCCTGCGAGGTCAAGGGCGGCGCTGGTGGCCGGCCCGCCGTCACCACTAAATCCGCCAAACCCGACCCCCGCCACTACGGTGACATTCCCGGATGTGTTGATCTTGAGAACCTCATTCTGCTCAATTGCCGACACGTAAAGGTTCCCGGATTGGTCCATCCTCGCCCAAGAGGGATAGACAATCTCGGCGGAAAGTGCGGTCCCTGCGGGCGAGCCGCCGCCGGCGATGGTGGTAATGATTCCTTGCGCGTGGCCACTGGGAATTGCCGTCAAACCAAACGCCAGAGTCACGATTACTGAAATGGGGGTGGGCGCACCGCGTCGGCGAGCCCTGCAGGCTGGATTGCTGGGTGTATGACACATGAGTGGCCTCCATCACATCAACGCTTCCGGGAGCGTTGTACTGATTCGCGGCGGCTCCGTCCGTGCTGCCTGGCGCGGCGCAAGAAAGGAGGCGCGATGGGTTGGCAGTACTTTTTACCGCTTGCTATGCTTGTTTATACGGAGCGACATAAGTGTTTGCGTATTTGGCTGTAGCAGCGGTCTATGACCGCCGGTCGGCGCTCGCCCTGCGACCCAAAGCCGTCTTCGGGCGACGGGTCGTAGAGCGCCTCTACAATTTATGTCGCTCTATATAGACCTTGGGCCCACTTACCCTGAAAAAGATTCACCTAGAAATGGCGTGATGATTACGTCTCCCGGGATTAAAGTCAAGGGCTTTTTCGATTTCCGCGCAGCACTCGCCCTTCAGTAAAGCCGGCGGTTCCCGTCTATCAACGCGTACAGGGTCGCCGACTCTGCCCCGGGAAATAACGCACCAAGTGGGTGAAATCCCCCAGTAAGTCGCGTAGACAGATGGGCCAGACTGATATACCACTACATGCGAAACTGAAAACTCGAAAAATCCAGTACCTTGGAGGCTCAAGCCTACACATGTCGGCTGTCAAGGGGACGAAACGGGGCAAAAATATTAAAAATGAAGGAACCTCCTGAGCAGTTCATGAAAACAAAGGACCGAGTGTAAGAATTACACCGTTTCAGCCGCGACTGAGCCGGAACCAAGCAAGGCATCTCACCGCAGAGCACACGGAGGTACACAGAGAAAGACTGGTTTTTAATCGGGCTCTGCGCGCATAATACAATTCAGGTAATCCGGGATGCGGCAAGCCGAAATCCCAACCACGAGCTTTTAACATGACTGGAACCTTGGCGGCACACGCGAATTTTGGCGGGCTGGAAGTGGTGGCGTTCGAAAGCCGCCACGCCCAGGAGATGGCATCGCTTATCACGCGATTCGGCGGAACGCCGCGCGTGGCCCCGGCGCTGCGTGAGGTTCCGGTAGAGGAAAATACCGCCGCGCTGGCGTTTGTCGCCGCGCTCTTCGCGGGAAAACTGGACGCGGTGATCTTTATGACGGGCGTGGGAACGCGCCGTCTGGTGGATGTGCTGGAGACTCGCCACCCGCGCGAGCAGATCGTGAAGGCGCTGGAAGGAATAACCGTTGTGGCGCGGGGGCCGAAACCTGTCAAGGTTCTGCGCGAGCTGCAAGTGCCCATCACTATCACCATTCCGGAACCCAACACCTGGCATGAGATTCTCACCGAGCTGGACGAAAACGCGCGTGGGTTCACCTTGCCGGGCAGCCGCGTGGCCGTGCAGGAGTACGGCGCGCCCAATGAACCGTTTCTTGACGCCCTGCGCGCGCGCGGCGTGCAGGTGATGCGCGTGCCGGTTTATCACTGGGCGCTCCCTCTGGACCTTGCGCCCTTGCGCGACGCCATCGAGGCGCTGGTGGAGGGCCACGCGCGAGTGGTGCTGTTCACCAACGCGGCGCAGGTGGAACACCTGGTGCGCGTGGCCAGGGACGACGGCAAGAAGGAGCAATTGCTTGCGGCGTTGCCGAAAGTGGTGGTCGCCTCCGTGGGGCCTACGTGCAGCGAGGCGCTGGCGCATTTCGGACTCAGCATTGATCTGGAACCGACGCATCCCAAAATGGGCCCGCTGGTGCAGGAAACGGCGCAGCGGGCAGTAGAGCTTCTGAAGAAGAAGTCGGAAAAACGAAGCCCGACCTTCGAAGCGCTTGGGGGCAATCAAGCTAGTACGGCCACGCGGGCTTTGGAGCACTTCGGGGCGGGTACGCTTTCAGTCGAAGACGGGCAGGTGGGTCGTTTCGGCCCTGTGGATTCCAGATTCCCGAGCCCGGATTCCGAACCCCAACCGGCCTGGGAAGACTCGCGATTCCTGCGCGCGTGCCGGTTTGAAGCCGTGGACGCAACGCCCGTTTGGCTGATGCGCCAGGCGGGGCGGTACATGAAGGAGTACCGCGAGCTGCGCGCTCGCGTGCCGTTTCTGGAGTTGTGCAAGAACCCCGCCCTGGTTTCGGAAGTGACCGTCACGGCAGCGGAGAAGCTGGGTGTGGACGCGGCGATCATTTTTGCCGACTTGCTGCTGATCGTGGAGCCGCTGGGTTTGCACCTGGAATACGACAAGGGCGAAGGGCCGGTGATCACGCCCGGCGTGCGCGGGGCGGCTGACATTGACCGCCTGCAAAACGTGGACCCCGAGAAATCGCTGGCATATTTCTACGACGCCATCCGCCGGACGCGCGCCGACCTGGACGCGCGGCTTCCACTCATCGGATTTGCCGGCTGCCCGTTCACCCTCGCGTCCTACCTGATCGAGGGCGGGGGATCAAGGAGCTATCGGCACACCAAAGCCCTGATGTATCGCGATGCGGGAGCGTGGCGGGCGCTGATGGAGCGTTTGGCGCGCGTCCTGGCGCAGTACATCAACGCCCAGATCGCTGCCGGCGTGCAAGCCGTGCAGGTTTTTGACACCTGGGTGGGCTGCCTCGGACCGGAGGATTACCGCGAGTATGTCCAGCCTTATACGCGCTTGATGCTGGAGGCTGTGCGCCCCGGCGTGCCCATTATTCACTTCGGGACCGGGACCGCCATGTTGCTGGAAGCGATGCGGGATGCGGGCGGAAGCGTAATCAGCCTAGACTCGCATGTAGAACTCGGCCATGCTTGGCAGCGTCTGGGCGATGGCGTGGCCATTCAGGGAAATCTTGACCCCATCGTTCTCTACGGCGATTTGGACTTCATCCGCCTGCGCACACAGCGCATTCTGGACCAGGCCGCCTGCCGCACCGGCCACATCTTCAACCTCGGCCACGGCCTTCTGCCG
>JASHTO010000390.1 GCA_030040515.1 Terriglobia bacterium | reverse complement strand
GCCAGGCCGACGCCCTGGGATCTCCTGATGCCCTGGCCGGGTCGCTAACGAATACACAGAGACGACCGGGAATATTTATTTGATGCGCATGAAGTAAGGGGGGCAATTCTGAAACGGCCGGTTGCGACACATTTCTAAATGGGGGAGAAAAGGAGATGCAACGGAGAATATTGCGAATATTAGTGGGCCTGACTGTAACTTTTATCCTGCTGGCGCCCGCAGGTTTTGCTCAGGCACCTTCAATGAGCAGGCCGCTGCCTGCCGCTGGAGCCACAGCGTCGCAGGATATTCAGTCGCGAATCAGCGCGCTCGAACAGCAAGCGGCAGACGCTCGCACGGCCGGCGATAATGCCTGGATGCTGGTGTGCGCCGCGCTGGTGCTGATGATGACGGGGCTTGGTCTGGCGCTGTTCTACGGAGGCCTGGTGCGCAAGAAGAACGTGCTGGCCACCATGATGCAGAGTTTCATTATGATGGGGGTGGTCACGGTCTTGTGGGCGTTCTTCGGTTACAGCCTGGTCTTTCATGCGGGGAGTCGCTTCATCGGCAACCTCGATTACCTTTTCTTACGCGGTGTAGGTGCCGCTCCCGACCCTGATTATGCGGCGACGATTCCGCAGCAGACGTTCATGGTGTACCAGCTCATGTTCGCCATCATCACTCCCGCCTTGATCACGGGCGCGTTCGCGGAGCGCATGAAGTTCAAGGCGATGCTGCTCTTCATGGTGCTCTGGACGATCATCGTTTATGATCCCATGGCGCACATGGTTTGGGGGAAAGACGGCCTGCTGAACGCCACAGTGGGAGCCATCCCGACGCTGGATTTTGCCGGTGGCACGGTGGTGCATGTGACGTCGGGAATATCCGCGCTTGTCTGCGCGTTGTACTTGGGGAAGAGGGTAGGGTTTCCCAAGGAGGCCATGCCTCCGCACAGCGTGGTGCTGAGCCTGATCGGTGCATGTCTGCTCTGGGTGGGATGGTTTGGTTTTAATGCGGGCAGTGCGCTGGCGGCGGGAAGCCTGGCCACCAGCGCATTCGTGGCCACCCACTTCGCCGCCGCGGCGGCCGCGCTGGGCTGGGCCGCCGCCGAATGGATTCGTACGGGCAAGGCCAGCGTGCTGGGCGCAATTTCCGGAGCCGTTGCCGGCCTTGTGGCCATTACTCCCGCTGCGGGTTTTGTGGGACCGATGTCCGCCCTGGCGATTGGCGTCATCGCGGGAGTGGCCTGCTATCAAATGGTCACGCGAGTTAAAAGCAAGTTCGGGTATGATGATTCGCTGGATGTCTTTGGCGTGCATGGGGCGGGAGGCACGCTGGGCGCGCTCCTAACGGGTGTTTTTGCCGCCAAAGCCATCAATCCTGTTTTCAAGAATGCACAAGGAGTGGCGACGGCAGTGGGACTGATCGATGGACACGCCGGCCAGATTCTAAATCAGCTTTTCGGTGTTGCCATCGCCTGGGGCCTGGGAATCGTGGGAACGCTGGTGATTCTCAAAGTTGTGGATTCGCTCGTGGGTCTGCGAGTCACCGAGGAACAGGAAATCCAGGGCTTGGATTTGTCCCAGCACGGGGAAGAGGGATACAATTTCGAAGCCTAAAGAATTGATGATTGCCGGCGCTTAACAGGGCAGCGTGGCTCGCAGCGATGTCGCCTCGCGTGACCTCTGTTATCCAGCGCCTGCTGACACCATAAAGGACAATGCGCCATGAAAAAAATTGAAGCCATCGTTCAGCCCTCGCGATTTGACGCGGTGAAAAGCGCGCTCCAGGAGGTCGGCGTGGAAGGCATGACCGTCTCGGAAGTGCGCGGACACGGCCGCCAGAAGGGACATACTGAGGTTTACAGAGGCAGCGAATATACCGTGGATCTTTTGCCAAAAATCAAAGTGGAAATGGTGGTTTCTGACGACCGTGAGGCGCCCGCTGTGCAGGCAATTTTGCGCGCCGCCAGAACCGGCAAGATCGGCGATGGGAAAATTTTTGTGACCAAGGTGGACGAGGCGATTCGCATCCGAAATGAAGACCGCGGTGAGTCGGCGCTCTGAAGGTCAAAGCGTGAAAGCTAAACGGTAAAACGTCACTGCCCTTGACCTGACTTACTTCCATAACTGCTCATACCTGGACCGGTGACGGATCATTTCTCATGTCACTACCCCCAATCTCTGGTTCTTCGCCGCTTGCTCTCCACGATTTGACGGATTATTACGCCGAACACTCGCAGCAAATTCATAAATCCTTTGAGAACACAAAGGCAGGGACCGCCGTGTTGCGCGCACGGTCGGACTTGGTTGACGCTCTAGTGGACCGGCTGTTTCGAGAGTTTATTGGGGTAGAATCGCAAGCGCCCCCGCACCTTTGTTTGCTGGCCCTCGGTGGATACGGCCGGCGAGAGCTCTTTCCGCATTCGGATGTTGATCTGCTTCTTTTGTCCGGGGATTCCAACCCATCGCCAAAAATAAACGAGGCCTTCGCGGCCCTCCTGCGCATGCTCTGGGACCTTCGATTGAAGGTGGGAAACAGCGCGCACACGCTGGCGGAGTGTGGCCGCCTTTATCGCGACAATCTGGAGTTTAATGTTTCGTTGCTCGACGTGCGATTTCTGGCGGGAGACGCGGAACTTTATACCCGCCTGCGCCGATCGGTGATTCCCCGCATGGTTGCGAGGGACAAGCAGGATCTGGTGCGCAATTTGATCGACCTCATGGCGCAGCGCCAGGCTAAATATGGGAATACGATCTTTCACCTGGAGCCCAACCTCAAGGATACCCCCGGCTGCCTGCGCGATTTTCATGTTTGCCGCTGGCTGGCGCGCATCGAAGAGTTGGAAAAGAGCGGGGAATGGAGGCCGCCTGAAGAATTGTGGCCGGAGCGCGACCGCGAGGCGGCCCGGCGGGCATTCACATTCCTCGCCGACGCTCGCTGTTTCCTTCATTACCTCTACGGGCGAGACGACAATCAACTGAGTTATGACGCGCAGGCAAAAGCCGCTGCCCAAGGCGTTGGCGTGCGGCCGGGCGAAAATCTGGACGCAGCGGATTGGATGCGAATCTATTTCCAACAGGCGAGGGCGATCCAACAACTCACCTCCCAACTGGTAGATGAATCTGCGCCAGCTCGTTCCGCCCTGTTTGCCCTGTATCAGGACTGGCGATCGCGTTTGTCAAATGCCGATTTCTCCGTTATCCGGGGACGTATCTTTGCCCGGCATCCCACGGCGTTTGCGGAGGACCCGTTATTGGTGCTGCGCCTGTTCGAAATGGTGGCGCGTCACGGCCTCCCCCTGAGCCGCGAAACCGAAAAGCAGGTGGAAGCGGAGCTCCCGCGTGCGGGTGGCGCGATGGTCGATCCGCCGCAGCTTTGGGAGCATTTCAGGCGGATCCTGATTCTGCCCTACGCAGCGGAAGCCCTCCGGCAAATGCACCGGTTAGGCGCGCTTACTCGATTCTTTCCGGAATTTCATGCCATCGACTCCCTCGTAATCCGGGACTTCTACCATCGTTACACAGTTGATGAACACTCCTTCATGACCCTCGAATACCTTCATCGACTTCTCAGGACGAAGTCGCAGCCCGTTAACGCTCAATCTCCTGAAGCCGGGGGGGTGTGGATGAGAAAGTTTGGGGAAATTCTATCCGAAATCGAGCAGCCGGAGCTTTTGTACTTAACACTCCTCTTTCATGACGTCGGAAAAGGTTTTCCAGAACTGGGTGACCACATTGTAGGAAGCCTGCAAGCACTGGAAGGAATTCAATCTCGCCTGGGGCTTTCAGAAGCGGACTGGGAAACCGTTCAATTTCTTATCGCCAGCCACCTGGAGATGTCCGCGGCGTCGCAGCGGCGCGACGTCTTTGACCCTGAGACCGTGCGGGATTTTGCCAAAGTGGTGGGGACAACCGAACGGCTGAAAATGCTCTGCCTGCTCACTTATGCAGACATCCACGCGGTTAATCCCGAAGCATTGACGCCGTGGAAAGCGGAACTCCTGTGGCAGCTTTATGCTGCCACCGCCAATTTCCTGACGCGGAGCGTTGATGATGAAAGGGTGAGCATGGGCGCCGCTCCGTCGGAGGAATTAGGTCAGGTACTTACAGCGCTTCAGTCCGCCGCAAGCGTTGAGGAGTTGCGCGCATTCCTGGACGGATTCCCGAGGCGCTACACGGCTATGCACACGGCATCGCAAATCGCCGGGCACTTTGAATTGGCCCGCCGCCTGGGCAGCGAACCCATCGGGGTGGAGCTCGAGGCGCGCAACGAACGATTTGAGCTGGTCGTTGTCACTGCGGACCGTCCGTACCTGTTTGCTTCCATTACCGGCACGCTGGCCGCGTGGGGGATGAGCATCGTCAAGGCCGAGGCTTTCGCCAATGCCGCGGGAATTATTCTGGACACGTTCAACTTTGTGGATCTTCACCGCACCCTGGAGCTGAATCCTTCGGAAAAGGATCGCTTCACTCAAAACCTGAAGGATGTTCTCAAGGGAGATTTGAACCTGCAAAAACTCATTAGTGGCAGGGTCCGGGCGGAAGCGGAGACGCGTCCGAAGGTTGAGGTTTCCACGCGTGTAAGGTTTGACAGCCAGAGCTCATCCCACAGTACGCTTCTCGAGCTGGTCGCACAGGACCGGCCCGGCTTGCTCTTCGATATTAGTTCCGTCCTTGCGGACCAAGGGTGCAACATTGAAGTCGCATTGATTGACACGGAAGGGCAACGCGCCATTGACGTATTCTACCTGACAGCCCATGGCGCCAAGCTCGATGAGGCTGCACGGAAAGCGTTAGGAGAGACCTTACGGCAAAGATTGTGATTGCGGGGTGTCTTACCGAAAGGCTGCAAGCCCTCACCCTACCTACCCCTGGATAGTTTTGATCGGTTCAATTTCGAATATGCTGCGGGGGTGTTGCCGGACGATGCGCTCGAGTCCGAACAGGGCTTGCTCGGAACCTTCCTTTTTAAGTTGCTCGAACGATCGGGTGTTGGTGCTGGAACAGCGCGGGCAGGGGTACATTCTTCGGCCCATGAAATCTTCTCCAGGACCGGTTTCAAAAAATAGTGCATGCACGGAGTCGTGATTGTTTTGCACCAGGCATGCATGGCAAATGAACCAGTGCTTCCGGTTGATGATTTTCAGGTGACTCAGAACGCCCATAAATTAACGACTCCTGCGGCAGCCTAGGCAAGGAGCTTCTTGACGACGTTTCCGGAGATATCCGTCAGGCGGAAGTCGCGGCCCTGGAACCTAAACGTCAGTTTGGTGTGGTCAATCCCCATCAGGTAGAGGAGGGTGGCGTGCAAATCGTGGATGTCGATGGGATCCTCAACCACGTTGTACCCCAAGTCGTCCGTTTGTCCCAGAGTCAAGCCAGGCTTAATGCCTCCACCTGCGAGCCACATCGAGAAAGCGCGCGGATGATGATCACGCCCGAGAAATTTCGATTCATTGCGGGCCTCATTCATCGGCGTGCGCCCGAACTCTCCGCCCCAAACCACGAGCGTGGAATCCAACAGCCCGCGCTGCTTCAGGTCTTTTACGAGCGCGGCGGCGGCTTGGTCGGTTTCCTGGCACAGTTTTGGCAGGCGGTGCACGATGTCGCCGTTGGCGGAAGTTCCGTGCGTGTCCCATCCGCGGTGATAGAGCTGCACAAAGCGCACACCGCGTTCCACCAGTCGCCGGGCCAGCAGGCAGTTGTTGGCAAATGATTTCTTGCCCGGTTCGGTCCCGTACATCTTGTGGATGTGTTCGGGCTCCTTTGCAATGTCCGCCAGCTCGGGAACGCTGGTCTGCATTCGATAAGCCATCTCGTAGGAGGCGATGCGCGTGGATATTTCAGGATCGTTTGCGGTCTTCAAATTCATTTCATTGAGATCCTTCAGCGCATCCAGCGAATCACGACGCTGTTCCGGAGAGACGCCTTCAGGGTTCGTCAGGAAAAGGACGGGATCACCCTGCGAACGGAACTCGACTCCCTGATAAACCGTGGGAAGAAATCCGCTTCCCCAGCAGGACTTGCCTCCGTCGGGTTGATTTTCGCCCGAAAGTAAAACCACGAAACCCGG
>JASHTO010000389.1 GCA_030040515.1 Terriglobia bacterium | reverse complement strand
GGGATTCAGGAAGCTATCGGATTCGTCTTCGCCGAGCCGTGGCACGAGGCAACGGAAATCCTTTTCAATCAGAATGGAAAGGTCATGCTGGTCGTTGATTCGCTGCCGATGGCTCAATCCCACCAGGTCCGTGTTTGCCCAGGCCTGCGCGGTGCCTTCCGGAACGGTTACCTTAATTTCGTTATCCCCAAAGGCGGCTGTGATTTCTATGCAGCTCCGCGAGGTTGCCAATGTGTAGCTCAGCCGGCCGGCCGGACCCGCCGAGAAGCGGGTCGAATCCGACACCACGCCATCCTTCAGCAATCGCGCCACTTCACTTTCGCCCAAACGCAGACGAAGCGAATTTCCTCGGATGCGGAGTTTCATGATTGCCTCATTTGCACGGCGGCAAAGCTCTTCGGATTTCGGTCGCAGGCGCCCTCGCCTGATACTTGCTTGTGTCCATCGAGCGTGTTCCTGTCAAACTCCTGGTCCTATGAACGACCTCCTTCGCCTGCCCCAAGTATTTCTATATTACTTTGAATTGGGTCTATGAACCTGCTTTAATCTCCCGGCCAACAGGACAACACCAGAACCGCATTGGGTTGAGTCCGCGAGGATCTGCCTTACCCATCGTGAGCAGCTTGCGAAGGTGCGCGCATCGCCAGTGTCGCGTAATTTAAATCCGTTTACTTGTCCGGGACGGCCGGGTTGGTTGTGGCGCCGGGCTTTCGTCCGTCAGCCGACTGACCCGTCGGCTGATGGGCCGCCCTCAAATGCGGCTCTACGGTAAACGCAGTTTCGTAATGGGTCAGTTTGAATTCCGTAGGGGCAGGGCTTGTTCCTGCCCTTCAGTTCAGCAACATCGGGCAGGGCACCCGCAAGGGGTGCCCCTACGTCGAAATTTCAAATTGACCCGCTACCCGCAGTTTCGGCGCCTACTCGAAAAGGAGAGCTCTGTGATAGACTAGAAAGAACCAAAAACATCTCGAGGGCAGCACAGAATTGATGGCACCGATCTGCGGTTCGAGTGTTTGTGCAGCCGCTGACGAAGTTGAGCCCCTCTCAATGGTACCGCGCCGAAATATGCCGACGATCCGATTCCTCAACCCGCGCGGATGGTTCAAGGAGCTACGACCATGGAGAGCTACAGCTACGATGACGGTGGTATGACCCGTCATTTGCCGCGAATAAGCCCGCACAGAGACAACTTATCGAACGACTTGGCCTTCGCGCCGGGCGGCAACTGCGCGTATGATGCAAACGGCCACGCGCCGTCCGGCGCCGGGAGAAAGCCGTTTATCAAGCCGTACACGGGGAGTTGGCGCCCCAATTCTCCAGGACTGGGTCGTCCCAGGTGCGGGTTGAGACACGGCTGCAACGCCTGCGCTCTGCTCCTCGCTCTTCTGTTGATCGGTGTCGAATTCACGGGCTGCGGTTCCTCGACTCCGCCAAGCGCTTCCGCGCCGTCGATAGCTTCCTTCACGGCGGATCCCGCGAGCATAACCTCCGGCACCAGCAGCACCCTGAGTTGGATGACATCCGGGGCAACGAGCATTGCCATCACGCCGGGCACCTTCACGTCCACGTCCGCGACTGGAACGACGAGCGTGAGCCCGACGGCGACGACCACCTACACTTTAACCGCCACCAATACGGTGAGCTCGACAACAGCCACGGCAACCGTTACGGTCGCTGCTGCGAGCGGTCCCCTGGCGATTACCACTACCTCATGCCCGGGAGGAATACAAGGCGCGGCATATGCAGGCTGCACCCTCGTCGCCACGGGCGGCTCTCCTCCTTACACTTATTCCGTAATCGAAAACGATAACGTCCCTCCCTTGCCGGAGGGAATGTCTCTCGATGCGACGACGGGAGCCATCAGCAGCTCACTGATAGGCGGCCAAGGCACGTACACCCCCGAATTTGAAGTTACGGACTCCACCAAGGCAACGGCGACTCAGAACATCAGCCTCGCCATCAACGGCAATAACGCTTTCCTGGCCAACATTTTTCCTGCGACTTCGATTTTCCATCACCGCGTGGACGCCGCCACCACCGGCTTGCCCGTCGATACTTCTCCTGCCGCGCCGATGTACAGCGGCTATCTGCCGGAGACGGTCAAGCCTTTCTTCGGCAACAATTCCGGTGCTCCTTTTCCGAATGGAATACCCGCCATTGAGGTTCCCTATAACCAGCCGGACGTATCGGTCACCACCACGGTATATCAATCCTATTTCACCTCAGGTCCGATTCCGGCCTATGCGCCGGTCGAGGGGACCAGCAATTCGACAGGGGATCGACACGTGCTGGTCTACCTGGAGCCCAATGGATCAAGCAGCGCCCCCGCCCTTTACGAAATGTGGCAGGGAATATACGAAGGCGGTCCCTGGACCGATTCCTCCAACGCGCTTTGGCCCAACGTGTCGACGAATGCCCTTACACCGCAAGGAATGGGAACCTCCGATGCCGCGGGACTTCCGGTGGCTCCGCTGCTCGTCAACGCCGACGAGGTGATCGGGACGGGCACGCCCACCTCACCCAATGGGACGATTCAGCATCCCATTCGATTCACGCTCAACCATATGTTGAACTATTGGGTATGGCCCGCTACGCAGACGGCGGGCGTGGGGAGTTGCACGGCTGCGGGAGGGAGCGCTATTCCCGTTGAATCGGAGATTTCGCAATCATCCCCTCCCGAAAGCTGCACCATGTCCGGAGCCGCGGGCGAAATCTATCGGCTCATGGCTTCCGTTGCCACCCCCGCTTGCGTCGCCACCAGTCCGCAAGCGGCCATTATCATCACCGCATTCCGAAACTATGGAATCATTCTGGCTGACAACGGAGACAGCGGCGGGCTGATCGGCACGCCGGACGCTCGCTGGAATGACAACGATCTTTCCTGCCTTACAAGTCTGACGTTGGGGGACTTCGAGCCTGTGAACGTCTCAAGCCTGATGGTCAGTAATGACAGTGGAGCCACCAGCCCGTAAGCAGCCCCCGGCAGAGCCGCATAAGCGTTAATCGAGTGACGCCGTGGGTTGTTGTCGAACCGCCCTCCGGGCCTGACTGAAAGCGTTAACGCCCACATCCGCGACTGTCGAATCTTGAGGTCAACGCGTATGGGCCGTTGGTCTGGGTTTTGCCAGATCTCTGGGGCTCGCCTCATAGTAGGAAGAACCCACGGTCACAAAGGCGGTGACCGTGATTACCAGTTCTAATTTCCGGCAGAACCTCCCGCCAATCGCTTCACAATCATGTCAAAACGTGCGGAGGCGAGCGCAATATTCTCGAGCATATCGGGCGGCAGCTCGTCGAGGTCGTCCTCGGCGGCCGAGCCGGACTTGCCGGTGCTCATCCGCGCGTTGGCTTCGCGCAGGCGCACGGCCAGGAAGGTTGCGACGGAAAGGTAAAAGCGCGAAGCGAATCCCAAGTCCTTTTGAAGTTTTGAATTGAGCGCGGCCTTGGGCACGGCCAGCACCCGCGAGTCCACCGCGGCCTTCACACTCGCCGAAGGAGGACGCGAGTCGACGAAGGAAATCTCACCGACAATCTCGCCCGCCAGCAACCGCGCGATTTCCACGCTCCCCCGGTAGACCTGAAGCTGGCCGTCGATCAGAATGAAAATCGAATCCACAGGGACGCCCTGCTCAATGATGGCGGCACCGGCGCGAATGGATCGCGGCTTACCCGCGGTGGCGAGCCAACTGGCGTCCGCATCATCGAGGATGCCGAGAATGTAAAGTGCCTTTCGCATAGGTCCTCCTCTTCTCCATTCCATGTCCGCTTTCCAGGTCTTTAGCTCAATTGCCGCTTGGCCATCTGCGCAAAAAGCCCGCCCTGCGCCATCAGTTTGTCGTAAGTGCCCGACTCAACCAGCGAGCCCTTGTCGAGAACGAAGATGTGGTCCGCGCGCATTACGGTGGAGAGGCGATGCGCAATGACCACGCGCGTGGCGTTCAGCGCCTTCAGGCTCTGGCTCACAATCGCCTGCGTGCGATTGTCGAGCGCGCTGGTCGCTTCATCGAACAAAATGATGCGCGGCTTGTGAACAATCGCGCGCGCGATCAGCAGTCGCTGGCGCTGTCCGCCGGAGATTCCCCCGCCGCCCTCGCTCACCACCGTGTGCATTCCCATCGGCATGTTCTTGAGATCGTCTTCAAACCCCGCGAGGCGCGCGGCGTGCCAGGCGTCATCAATGGTCAGCGTTCCGTCGCCGACGATGTTCCGAAAGATGCTGCCGGTGCTCAGTCGCGCATTTTGCAGGACCACGCCAATTTGCCGCCGAACGGCCTGCACGTCGAGATCGGCAAGGTCCTGCCCGTCGTAATAAACTGCGCCGGAGCCGGGTATTTCAAAACCCAGCAACAGCCGAAACAAGGTTGACTTGCCGCTGCCCGAGGGTCCCACCACCGCCGCAAATTGGCCCGCCGGGACGCTGAACGAGAGGTCGCGCAGAGCCAGCGGACCTTCGTGGCGATACCGGAAGCTCACGTGGTGGAGGTCGATGCCGCCGGTCAATTCCGGCGGAGCGGTTTGCGTCGGTATGACCTCGGGAAGGGAAGTCAGGATGGGCTTGGCGCGCTCGTAGAGCGGCACCACGTTGAGCACAGAAATCAGTGCGGAGCTTAATTCCAGCGCCCCGGTGCTGAATTGCACGA
>JASHTO010000388.1 GCA_030040515.1 Terriglobia bacterium | reverse complement strand
GCTGGGCATTCCGCTGAAGGAGCGCGAGCTGCTGGCGGGCGTGGCCGTGGATGCGGTGTTTGACAGCGTCTCCGTCGCGACGACATTCAAAGAAAAGCTGCGCGACATGGGCATCATCTTCTGTTCGTTTTCGGAAGCTGTGCGCGAGCATCCCGAACTGGTGCGCAAGTACCTGGGCTCGGTGGTGCCTTACACGGACAACTTCTACGCCACACTCAATTCCGCCGTCTTCAGCGACGGCTCATTCGCCTACGTGCCCAAGGGCGTGCGCTGCCCCATGGAGCTTTCCACTTACTTCCGCATCAACGCCAAGGATACGGGTCAGTTTGAGCGCACGCTGATCGTGGCGGACGAAGGTGCCTACGTCAGTTATCTCGAAGGCTGCACGGCGCCCATGCGCGATGAGAATCAGCTTCACGCCGCGGTGGTGGAATTGGTGGCGCTCAACAACGCCACCGTAAAGTATTCGACCGTTCAGAACTGGTACCCGGGCGATAAGAACGGCAAGGGCGGGATCTACAACTTCGTGACCAAGCGCGGCAAGTGCCTGGGCGTGAATTCCAAGATTTCCTGGACGCAGGTCGAAACCGGCTCGGCCATCACCTGGAAGTATCCGAGCTGCATTCTCCAGGGTGACAATTCCGTGGGCGAGTTCTACTCCGTCGCCGTGGTCAACAATTACCAGCAGGCCGATACCGGCACCAAGATGATTCACATCGGAAAAAACACCAAAAGCACGATTGTGTCCAAGGGAATCAGCGCTGGGCGCGGGCAGAACAGCTACCGCGGCGCGGTGCGCATCCTGAAAGGCGCGGCCAATGCGCGGAATTACTCGCAGTGCGATTCGCTGCTGATCGGCGACAAGTGCGGCGCGCACACGTTTCCGTACCTTGAGGTGAAAAATTCCACCGCCACGGTCGAGCACGAAGCGTCCACTTCGAAAATCGGCGAGGACCAGATTTTCTATTGCCGCCAGCGCGGCATCTCACTCGAAGATTCCATCGGAATGATCGTCAATGGATTCTGCAAGCAGGTCTTCCGCGAGCTGCCCATGGAATTTGCCGTCGAAGCTCAGAAGCTGCTAGGGGTGAGCCTTGAGGGGAGCGTTGGTTAGAGGCTGAAGGGTAAAGGATAAGGGTTAAAGGGTAAACGAAAAAAACCAAGGCGAGATCATGAACGACGCAGCATTTGTCTTAAGACCAAAACTTGGACTCATGGGAACATTTCTCAAAGGTATATCCAATTGGAAGGACCAATACCCGGCTTGGCAGCACTACGCCGACGAACTGGAAGAATTGTTGGCATTTGTAAACGCGAAGGGGCAACGCGATCAGTATATCGGTGCTCTCGCCGGCCCGAATAGCCAACGGGATTCGGCGCTCATGGAGCTTCGCGTTGCCAGATTCTTGGAGGCAAGTGGTTTTCCTATTGTGGAGTGGAAACCGAAGGGTGCTGGTGGAAATGCAGGCGAGTACACGGTTGAAGTGCCAACCGGGCTACGAGTATTCGTCGAAGTGAAAAGCCCAGGGTGGGAAGGAGAGTTGTCCCAGGAGGAACGTCTATCCGGGAGGCTGGCTGAGCCAAAGTACAAGGACCTCGACGGTAGGGCGGTGGCACCTTGGGAGAGAATTCAGTTTGCGATTAATAAGGCCTATAAAAAGTTCGGAGTGGACGTACCGAATTTCCTCATAATTGCAGACGATCTCTTCGTCAGCCTGCAACATGCACCGGAACTCCATGCAGCGCAAGCATTGTATTCCAGCCTGCGAAACCAGCCTGGATACTTCACCGATCAGAGATACGAGAAATTAGGCGGGGTTGGCTTCTTCTGGATCGACAGTGATGAGGCCAGTATCCAGTATTACATGAGGGTTTTTCTCAATCCGAATGCGTTAAATGCGACAGCGCTCCCAGATGATATGCGGGCGAGGTTTCGAGCGGAAATCCTCGATCCCAACAACCTTTGGCCGGATGAGAAACCAACTTCTCTCAATGATGGGGTGTGGGCGTGACGAGGTTTCAAAATGACGATCCAACATTTCGAAGACACCGACACGCTTTACATCACATTGAAGAACGGAAATGTCGCTGATACGCGAGACTTGGACGAAAACACTCTGATTGAATTCGATGCCGAAGGAAATCTGGTGTCGATGACGATTGAACATGCAAAGGAGCGCGCGGAACTTTCGGATTTTTCATTTCAGAGAGTTGCTGCGAAGGCATCGGCAGAAGCGTGAGCATCATGGCTACGAAAACACTTTCTACAGTTGATGATTTCGTGCAGTCGCTTGGAAGATTTGACACATTCCAGGAACTGGTAGAAGGGGAGATCATCACAATGTCGCCGGGAATGTATCCTCACAACTACGTTCGCGACCTTCTGCTCAGACTGCTGGCCGCATTCGTAGAAGAGAAACGACTTGGAATCGTGCTTTCGGAACAGCCCTTTCACCTGTTCGGCGCTACGGTCCGCTACCCGGATGTCGCGTTCGTGCGCGACAGAACGAGACTTGTGAAGATCCCGGAAGGAGCGCCGGATTTGGCAACCGAGGTGGTTTCGCCAACAAACAGCGCGCGCGAAATGTCCCGGCGGATCAGCGATTTTTTTGCTGCCGGCTCATCCAGAGTATGGGTTGTCTATCCCGAAGAGCGCGAAGTCTATATCCACGGAATGTCGGGCGTGGTTTGCCGCAAGGGCGACGAGAAACTGGAGGACCCGGAGTTGCTGCCCGGATTCTCCGTAAAGGTATCAACGTTGTTTGAGCAGATTTAGGTTTTTACTTTCGAAGCCGGACTGTGAACGAAAACAAAGCAATCGATTTTCGAGCTTCGAATTTCAAGTTTCGACTTTAACCACGGAGTGATGAATGCTAACGATCAAGAATCTGCAAGCCAAGGCGGGCGAGAAAGAAATCCTGCGGGGGATTGACCTGCGAGTGAACGCGGGCGAAGTGCACGCGATCATGGGGCCGAACGGCTCGGGTAAATCCACGCTGGCGCAGGTGCTCGCGGGGCGCGAACTTTATAACGTCACGGGCGGTGAGGTGACGTTCGAAGGCAAGGACCTTCTGGCGATGTCGCCGGAAGATCGCGCACGGGAGGGCATCTTTCTGGCCTTCCAGTATCCGGTGGAAATTCCCGGCGTCTCGAATACCTATTTCCTGCGCGCCGCGATGAACGCGATTCGCAAGCAACGCGGCGAGTCGGAACTGGACGCGATGGATTTCCTTGCGCTGGTGCGCGGCAAGATGAAGCTGCTGGAAATGGACGAGGGGCTGATGACGCGCTCCGTGAACGAGGGCTTCTCGGGCGGCGAAAAGAAGCGCAATGAGATTTTCCAGATGGCCGTGCTGGAACCGAAGCTGGCGATTCTGGATGAAACCGACTCAGGCCTCGACATCGACGCGCTCAAGACCGTGGCGACCGGAGTCAACGCCCTGCGCGCGCCCAACCGCGCCATCGTGGTCGTGACGCACTACCAGCGCCTGCTGAATTACATCATTCCGGATTTTGTGCACGTGCTCTCAAACGGCCGAATCGTCAAATCCGGCGGCAAGGAACTGGCGCTCGAGCTGGAAGACAAGGGATACGGCTGGCTGGAAGAAGGGGTTGAATCAGGGGTGTCGGCGTAAGACCGGAAGCACGCAATCCCGTTGCTTTTCTCCGTGCTCTCTGCGCGGGACAGTTTGGTTCACACAAAGGTCACAGGGAATCTCCGTGCTCTCGGTGTGAAACGTTCTTAAGCACCGAGGGCGCAGAGAAGTTTCGAAAGGGAACAAAGGTTTGATGAATACGCTAAAAGAACTGGAAGGAACTTATCTCTCAAACTTCACGCGTCTGGAGAAGACGCTGAATGAGAGCGCCCCGGCGTGGTTGCCCAACCTTCGCCGCGCGGCGATTGACAGCTTTGCCGAGCGGGGATTCCCCACCACTCACGACGAGGAGTGGCTCTACACCAACGTTTCGCCGATTGCTTCCATCGAGTTTCAATCGAAGCAGGTGATTCTTTCGCCGGAGCTGCGCGAGAAATTCGCCAGCCTGCCGCTGGCGGACCTCGGCTGCCCCCGGCTGACTTTTCTGAACGGCCGGTTCGCCCCGGAGCTGTCGTACACGGCTGGACTTCCGCCGGAAGTGCGGGTGGGAAGCCTGGCCTCGGCATGGAAAAACCAGGGCGCGATGCTCGAGCGACATCTGGGCCGCTATGCGGACGCGACGAAGCACGCTTTTGTGGCGCTCAACACGGCGTTCTTCGAGGACGGCGCGTTCATTGAAATTCCCAAGGGTGTCGCGCTCGAAAAGCCGCTGCATATTTTGCAGATTTCCCACGGCGGCGGGAAGTTTGTGATCACGCATCCGCGCAATCTGATTCTGGTGGGCGACAACGCGCAGGCGGGGATTATCGAAACCTACTTCAGCCTGGTGGAAGACACAACCTTCACCAACACCGTGACGGAGATTGTGGCGGGCGAGGGCGCGTTGGTGGACTACTACAAAGTCCAGCAGGAAAGCGACCTGGCATTTCACTACGCGCGCGTGCAGGTGCAGCAGGCGCGCTCCTCGAGCGTGACGACGCACTCCATTCAACTGGGCAGCCTGCTGACCCGCGAGGAAGTGCAAACTGTTCTGGGTGGAGAAGGCGCAGAATCGCTGCTGCACGGCCTCTATGTCATCACCGGCCAGCAGCACGTGGACAATCACACCACCATCGACCATGCCAAGGCGCACTGCTCGAGCCGCGAGGTTTATAAGGGCGTGCTGGAGGGGCACTCGCAGGGCGTCTTCAACGGCAAGATCGTGGTGCGCCCCGACGCGCAGAAGACCGACTCCAAGCAGAGCAACAAAAACCTGCTGCTTTCTGAAGACGCGATCATCAACACCAAACCGCAACTGGAAATTTTTGCCGACGATGTGAAGTGCACGCACGGGGCCACGGTGGGCCAGATCGATCCCGAGGCCGTTTTCTATCTTCGTTCGCGCGGGATTGGCGCGGCCGAGGCGAAGAAGCT